>JAFSWW010000127.1 GCA_017444345.1 Synergistaceae bacterium
GTTGGGCGTTGGGCGTTGGGCGAATCGTACTACTTTTTTCGGTCATAGTCAACATTTTTGCTTCCTTTCTTGTAAATTTTTGCGAAAATTATAGCATTAATAAATAAAAATTTCTGCTCACTCATGAAATATTAAGCGCGATTATAACATAAATACTTAATCATGCTAAAATTATGTAATTAATATATAGAACAGGAGATAAAATTCTTTCTTATGCCAGACGAAAATTTAAACCAGCCCATACAGACAAGTATAGACCCTGAAGAGGCCGGACGAATTATAGCACTTCCACTTGTTGGCGAAATCAAAACAAGTTATCTCAATTATGCAATGAGCGTTATCGTGGGCCGAGCATTACCAGACGCAAGAGACGGACTCAAACCCGTACAAAGGCGCGTATTATACGCAATGTCTGAACTTGGCCTGAAGCATAATACTTCTTATAAGAAATCTGCTCGTATAGTCGGAGAAACAATGGGCAAATATCACCCGCACGGAGACAGCGCAATTTATGACACAATGGTGAGACTCGCTCAAAATTGGAATTTGCGTTACTGCCTTGTTGACGGTCAAGGAAATTTCGGATCAATCGACGGAGACAGCCCCGCCGCCATGCGTTATACAGAAGCACGACTCAGCTGGCCAGGTGAAATAATGCTAGCTAACCTCGAAGAAAACACAGTAGACTGGGGACAAAATTTTGACGAGTCACTGAAGGAGCCTTTAACTCTGCCGTCAGTATTGCCAAATTTGCTTGTGAACGGCTCAACTGGTATAGCTGTAGGAATGGCTACAAATATTCCACCTCATAATTTGCAGGAAATTGCGGACGTTTTATGCTGGCTGCTCGATAACGAGATCGAACCCGAAAACGCAGAATTAATTGACATATTAAAATATTTGCCGGGGCCTGACTTCCCGACCGGAGGCGAAATCTTAGGACGAGACGGAATTATTGAGGCTTACAAGACAGGACGCGGCAAAATTATAATTCGCGGCAAAATGCACTCCGAAGAGAATAAACGCGGCAAAAAATGTGTAGTAATCACTGAAATTCCCTATACTGTAAACAAGACTGCATTACTTGAAAATATGGTAGCTGCTGTTCAGGAAAAAAATATAGAAGGCGTTACAGAAATCCGCGACGAGTCAGACAGGGACGGCCTTAGAATCGTCTTAGAGCTTTCACGAGACACTGACCCGGAATTAATTATGCGGCAATTCTATAAACACACTCAATTACAGACTACATTCGGAGTCATTAATCTTGCTTTAGTCGATAAACACCCCGTTATATTGCCCCTGCAAAAAATGTTGAGCATATTTATTAATTACCGCCGTGATGTAGTAAGAAGGCGCACAGAATTCAGGCTCAAACAAGCTCAGGCACGCGAACACATAATCGAGGGACTCAAGAAAGCACTTGAGAATATCGAACAGGTTATAAAAATTATTCGCGGCAATAATTCAGCAAGTGAGGCAAAATCAGCTTTGCAGTCAGAATTAAATTTTTCTGATAATCAGGCGCAGGCTATTCTTGATATGAGACTGCAGAGACTCACAGGACTCGAACGAAATAGACTCGATGAGGAGCAGACGAAAATTTTAGCCGATATTGCTTCATATGAAAGTATATTATCAAGCAAGAAAATTCTTGACGGCGTAATAAGTTCAGAGTTAAGAGAAATTGCTTCACGATTCGGGGATAAACGCCGCACTGAAATTATCACGGACTATCAGGAAGTTACAGACGAAGACATTATCCCTCAGGAAGAAATTGTAATAACTCTTTCACAGGATGGATTCATTAAACGCCAGCCCATAGAATTCTATAAACTTCAGGGACGAGGCGGGAAGGGCCGCAAGGGCGCAAATATTCAAGACGATGACAGCATTTCGCAGGTCTGTGTAACTCATACTCACAGGGATTTATTTTTCTTTACGAATTTGGGCCGCATAACTTCAATCAGAGGCCATGAAGTCCCCGAAACTAAATCGGGCAAGGGGAAGCCGGTCGCTAAAATTTTGCAGTTATTCGACAATGAGAAAATTGTTAAAGTTGCTGACGATGATAAATCAGGCTGGAAATTTGCATTCTTTATCACAAGAAAGGGAATCGCAAAAAGAGTCGCATTTGATGATATAGGCTATACTTACAGGCCTAAGAAAATAATTAATCTCGGTGAGGGCGACGAGATTGCGCAGGTCGTATTAACTTCGGGCGATGATGATTTATTAATCGTAACGAAATTTGCTCAGGCCTTGAAAGTCTCAGAGCAGCAATTTAGATCTATGGGACGGGCAGCAATAGGCGTTAAAGCTATGACTCTAAGAGAAGGCGACAAAATTTTAAGCTGTGATATAGTCTCTCCCGATAAAAGAATGCTTGTAATCTGCGAACAGGGACGGGGTAAGCGAGTAGATTTTGACGATTTCAACCCTCACAATCGCGGCGGAATGGGCACTAAAATAATGAATCTCAACGAGAAAACGGGCAATGTTGCAGCAAGCGTGGCCGTTAAAGATGATGACGAGTTATTATTAATGACTTCTAAAGGAATGATGATTCGAGTTAATATAAAAGATATTCGCGAACTCAGCAGGCA
>JAFSWW010000128.1 GCA_017444345.1 Synergistaceae bacterium
TATTCATTGAGTGATTAACAATATTTAAGATCGGCTCTGCTAGTCTTTCCCTGACGGAAATTATTTTCATGGTCTCATTAGCTATAAAAATAGGCGCATGAATAGAATTTTTTGAATTCAGGATCTTAATAAATTCTATTCCCTTGCTTAATTGCGATAAACGGCATATAACTTTTTGCCCCTTTGCGGCATAATACAAAATTTCGTCAATATTTTTATATAAATCATCAGAATATCTGACATAATCGGGCTGTTTTGCATGGAGTCCGCATAAAATCAAAGTGTCAACTTCCAAATTTTGCGGGAGTATATAACCTCCTGTTAAAGCTGTAGAATGCTGCGAATAATCGCCGGTGTAAAGAATTTTCTTTCTTGAAGTCTCAAAATATGTCATCATAGCACCCGGAATGTGCCCGGCTTGGAAAAATGACACTGTGAAATCATTAAATTTTTTTGACTGCATATAATTTACTTCTGTTATACGCTGTAATAAATATTGAGCTGCGAGTCTTTGTTCTTCCCTATTTATAGCAGCAAAATCATTAAATTTTTTGTCATATAGCTGATACTCTGTTAAAAGTCTTGTAGCTGCTGTCATATATACACCTGCATTTGAGGCCGACTGCATGAGCTTTAAAAGATAACCCGTGTGATCTGTATGAGCATGAGAAATAAAAATATAGCCGATTTGATTCAAGCTCAATAAAAAATTAAGATCAGACGTTAGAAGCGGCATAAAATCAGGTTCAAACGTTAAGCCTTTATTTGTGCCAATTCCAGAATCCAGAATAATATTAGAATTTCCGAGCCTCAAAAAATAACAGCTTGCTCCTACGTGCTGGCCTCCCCCTAAAGGCATAAAATAAATTTCTCTCTCATTCATGAAAAAATTTTCCTCTTGAAATTAAGTTCATGAGCATATTATAAATTAGAGATATAAAAATAGGGAGAAATGACTCTCCCCTCACAAAATTTTAATCTTTCAAAGTCGGCTTATTCTGAAGTATTGCGCTGCCGTTCTTGGCAAATCCTACATTCATAATAGTTATATATTTCTCTAGGAACTGACTAATTTCTTGATCGGTCATCTTTAAATCAAGTTTTGACAACGCCCTATTAATCACAGAGAGTAAATTTAACTTGCTTAAATAATTTTCTTCGATTTCGTGTATAACTTCCTGTAAGACTGCTTCTGTTTTGAGTTCGACATTTCCTGACATAAAATATTCGTCTATATAGAAAAATGGTATGTCGTTATTCTGCAAACGTTGATAATAAGCCTGTCCGCAGTTGTCATATTCGAGCATGATTAAAAATTTTAATTCGGGCGTTAATTCAATCAAAGGCCAGAAATCGCAATCACTTGAAATTATCACAGCAGAGTCAATCGGGTGGCCTTCTACTTTGTTTTGAGCGACTTCACGATAAAATTTTATTGTCAAAGCAACATCTACGGCTGATTTCTCATCTTTGACTCTATCAGTCAAATAATATTCAAGCGGTAAATTTTCGTTGCGCCTCAATGCCCGCCATTGTGAAGAAGTATGCTCATCATCAACGAGTAAAATTTTTGCTATTTTGCCGGTGAGTCCCCTCGCGTCTAAATCCTTAATTATGCCTATAACTTTGCACGGGTCAGCGTTTTCGCAGTCTATAGCAATAATGACTCTTTCTGAACGTTTAAAGAATTCTTCAGGGTCAGTGAGTGCCGCGTCGCCTGCGTCTGTTACCTTGCTCATGTCATAGAATCTATCTCGATTGCGTTCGTACAAAATCGGCAAAAATTTCGCGTCGTCCCTTAAAATATTGCCGTCTCCGTCCGATGGGTACCAGTTTATAAATGCCTGATACGGATATAAATCCCTGTATTCATTATAAGATCTCGCAGCTTCTTTATTGCCGTCTACAGTATTACCCTTAGGAATAAAGAACATATTACGAATATAGCTCCATTTGATCCATTCAGGGAGAAATTTTTGACAGTTAGGCACATGAGGAATCAAATAATTATGTACATCGACAATATAATCTTCAAGTTTTCGTTTTGCCCTGACAAATGGGATCCCGTCCTGCTCAAGAGCCTGCAAAGAATCTTGAGGGACTAAATCAGGAATTGAGTCTATATTCTTTAAATCTGAATTCATTTCGGTGTAAATATCGCGGAAATTTCTTTGTAGTTTTGTTCTGAGTCTGCATAAGTGCCTAACTATACGAGCTTCCTTGTCTTGATTTAATTCTTCATAGACGCTGCGATAAAATTGCGGATTCATGTTATCTAGCTGGCCAAGTCCGAAATATCTATCATCAATGCCGAGTAAGTATGCAACTCTTGAAACTATATCCCGTTTTGATCTCGGTGCTGCCTCAGTGGGCAATTTCAACGCCGTAGTTGGTAAATTCTCCGAAAAATTTTGTAAAGATGCCCTCTTGCTGTCATCAAGAAGGCTGCCTATGCTGAAATCACTCATAATTTATAAATACTGCTGCGAGATATATTTTTATAGCCGCCCTAACTTTTGCAGCAGATTATTATTTCACTCCTTTATGTAATATATAATATATTTATTCTTGTTAAGGCTGACTGTAAATAATTAATAATTTTATCTATTACCCCCCTTTACATGAATATTTTATTATAATGACCTCCAACTCTTAAAGCCCCGCCCTAATACTTCTGAAGCGTCGCAAATTGATACAAATGCTTTATCATCATGTTCACGTAAAAAACGCTTGAGCATTATTACATGTCTGGGCTCTAAAAGTGTTAATAAAACCGGTCTGGGCTGGCCTGTATAGCCTCCTTTACCCTCAAGTCTCGTTACTCCCTTGCCTAAATCAGTTATGAATTTGCTTACTTCGTCGGGAATATTTGTGATTATAAATGCCTGCTTGCGTTTATCAAAACTGTGAGTAATATTATCAACTGTAACGCCGTTCACATATAAGCCGACAATCCCGTAAACTGCTGACTCAAGACCTATAACGCCTATTGAAAGCGAAATTATTACGAGATTCAGAATTATAGAAAATTTGCCGATCTCTATTCCGTGTCGTTTACGCAAAGCAACAGCAATTATATCTGTCCCGCCTCCTGAGCCTCCAACGTTCAACATCAAGCCGCCCGCAAAGCCTTTTATTAATCCCGTAATAACAGTAGCCATGAATTTGTCATCAGGTAGAGGCAGCGGAAAATTTGCGAAAATCTGCAGTCCCGTCGAAAATGTAAATATCGCCGTTAAAGTCAAAGCAAGAAATCTCACTGTCAAATCACGCCATGCCCATATGACTAATAAAATATTTCCGGTCAAGATTACCCAGTTCGGCGAAATTCCAAACATGTAATTAGTAAGTACTGCTATACCTGACACGCCTAAATCAGGAAATTTATAATGCAGTGTGAAATAATTTACAGCAAAGGCCTGAAGAAGACTCGCGAAAATTATGACAAGTACTCCCTTCCAGTCCTGTTTGATTGCGTCAAAGATTACGGCAAAGAATGCCCGGAAAAATTTTTTCATGTTATTCATTCGTGCGGTGATTCCTCCCTTGAAATAAAAATATAATTTTGCACGTGTAATAATATTAGCACAGATATATTTTTGCTTTATAAAATTTGCATGAAATATTACGAAAAATTTTGCGAAAAAATAACCTCCTGCCATTGTGTCATAACAGGAGGCCGGGCGAATTTATTTATTTGCTGACAAGAATAACAGGCGCATAAATTATATCTTTATTCAGCCACGCAGAGACAATAATTAATTTATTTTCCGGGACTGTAAAAATTTCTTGGCCTGATTCGTTATAGAATTCAGCGATTGAGTCATCTTCTGAAGGCTCATGATTTTGCGGACATGCCAGCCAGTATAATTTTGAGTTAATTTCTGCGTTCTCGTCTAGTTCGATTTCAAGTTCATAGAGACCGCTTTTATTAACGTGAATCTCAGGCAATACAGCAGCAATTATATAATCATCAGAAATATTTATATTGATAGAATTAATATCACGTTCAGGGCCTATAAATAAATTCTCGTTTGAGCTAATAATTTTTTCAGGCTCGTTAATAATTTCTGATTCAAATTTTGAGCTTGAGTCCGATTCTGACTCGTCATTATTTGCAAGAATTGAATTTTGCGGAGTTATATATGCTTTTTTCGGGTCAGGATTATTATTTATTATGAGCGTAAAATTTTTACTCGTCTCACGTTGCGAATATTCAGCGGGAATCTTGCTATTATAAGCAGTAACAGTAATATTATATTCCCCCGGTGCCGCAGTCGGAGTCCCTGAAATTTTGCCCTTGCTAGAAATTTTTAAACCTGCCGGGAGATTATCAGCGCGCCACTTTATAGTTTTGTCGCCGGTTGCTGTGAGAATCGCATTATATTTTGTCTTGTAAATTGCTTCAGGAAGTGAATCACTTGTAATTACAGGCGGATTATAGATTTGTAAGGAAAATTTTTTCTTTGCGGTTTTGCCCGAACTGTTAGAGAGATTTATATTAATCTTGAATTTTCCTGATTGATTAATAATTCCTGAAAGAATACCAGTTTTTACGTCATAGCTCATGCCTTCAGGGAATCCCGTAAAATCCCAGCTCAAAGGGGGCGTGCCTGTTCCTGTGCAGGAAATTATATAATTTTCGCCGATTATTGCAGATTTGAGTCCGTAATTATTTATTGAAGTTATTGCGGGTTTCTCGGCTGTTATCTTAAGCGTTAATTTATTAGCAGATTCTCCGGCGGCATTTGTAGCAATTATAGTAATTTTGCCGTTAAAGCCTTGAGTCGGAGTCCCTGAAATTATGCCGTTTTCTGAATCAAATTCAAGTCCGGGGGGTAATATTTCTTTAATGCTCCATGTGATAGGCTCTGACCCCTTAGAAATTTTTAACGGTGATGAGCGATATTCTTTATAAACGTAGCCGGCTAGTAACTTCCCGGAGAACTTAGGCAAGACGGGATTTATTACAAGCGAGAAAGTTTTCTGTATTGAGTCATTCCCATTTGAGGCAGTAATAATTATATTCTCAAAATTGCCGTATTCTTTAGGAGTGCCTGAAATTTTGCCGGTTGACTCGTTAATTGCCAGGCCGTCGGGAAGATTCGCAGCTTGCCATGTTAAAGATTTTGCGCCTTTTGCCTTGAGTGAAAAACTATATTTTTTGCCGTCAGTCCCGTTTTTAAGAGTCATTGTAGTGATTTCGAGTGAAGCTCCTGACGCATTCACAATAATAGTAAATTTTTTCGAGGCCGAGTCAGTCCCGTTTGACGCAATAATAATAAATGTATAATTGCCTGATTTCGTAGGAATGCCGCTTATAATGCCAGACTCGTTAAAATCAAGTCCCGGGGGAAGTTCGTCCGTGTGAGACCATTTTATATTATTTTCTGAGGCTTTGAGAGTAAAATTATATTTCTTCCCTGTGAATGCTTTATCAAGAGACTCCGTTATAATTTGCAAGTCTGACTCATTATCATCATAAACAATAGCGGGGCCGACTGTAATATTTATTGACTCGGTTAAATTCTTAAATTTTGCTGTTAATGTCGTGCTACCTTCCTTGAGTCCATAAATACAGCCGTTATCGTTGACTTTTGCAAATTCCGTTGAAGTCCATTCAGTGCCGTTTAATGGCGATGATATATCGTAATAATTCCCGTTTTCGTCAATTGCGTAGAGTCCCGCGGGAGTCTCTGAGTCCTTATTTGTATAAAGTGTTGAATCTCCATTAAAATCAAGTTTGACTATATTTATATTATTTAAATCATTAAGCGCAACAACCTGCACAACATTTGAAATATACATGCTTGTTCCGTCTGAATTATTAGGATTTTGCGAGAAACAAGAAATATTTATCATTCCTGTATCCTGACTTGTAAATTTAATTTTTGCTTCAAATTTTGTGCTGCTTTTGCCATTAGCAGGAATCGTGAAAAGATTAAAATTTCCGCCGTTCACAATAGAGAAATATATATCATGCGATATAGATACTTGACTTGTTACTGTGAGATTTACAATTTGAGTATTTCTCTCAGAAAGTTTAAATACTGCCGGTTCTGCTTTTAGTGTAAGTCCGTCTATAAAGTTAAATTTTCCTGTCGTTATATTTTGTTTTGCTGCTAATATTTTGCTGATTGTTGATTTTGATGATTTTAAAGCATTTGCACCCGCTCCGAAAGTTTTAAAGCTGATTTTACTGCCTTTCAAGAGTAATGCTACCTCGCAGCCTACATCTCTTTGTTTGCAAATTTCCCAGTGCCCGTGATCTATTTTTAATAGCGTTTCTTCTAACGGACTTAATAAATCATCAGCGTATACACTGCTATGTCCGGCGAAATCCCCCGCTGCACTTGTTCCGGATATTATTGTGTCGTGTGCTTGACTTGAAAAAATTACATTTGCTGCAACATATGAAAATATTTTCATGAATGGAAGTATATTATCAATTATGAAAATTGCGGCGTTCATTTTTCCGGCCAGTTTGGGAATATATTTTTTTATTGCTCTCGGTATATGAAATAAAGCAACGGACTCTAAATCCGTGAATTCTACAGCGTCAATATTAATATTATCGCCTTTACTCCATCCGAATTTGAAAAGTTCCCATATAGATTTTCTTGTGAGAGTCCCCCGTATATCTCCATAGATTGCGTACATCGGCACATTTTCAGGAAATCCGTAATCACGATTTATATTTGTCTGAAGCTCACTTAATCCCGTTTGATTGAGTATTATATTACTCGTTAAAATTGTCGCTATAAATATTTTGAAAGCAGGATCAATTAATGCAGGATTATTTAATAAATCAAGAAGTTTATCGCGGTTATTATCCGAACACAAAATATCAGCCCACGGACTCCCCCTGTGAGGTGTTAAAATAGTTATAACTCGTCTTATAGCTCCCTGCTTATATGAACGTTTTGTCCAGTTATTGCCGTCGTCAAGTATTTCTCCTGAAGGTTTGTGCAAAAATTTTCGCGCCATTAGTCCGCCCATTCCGTGAGCTACTATATCAGTTCTTGTACATGCAATTTTTCTCGCTGAGTATTCAGCAAAAATTTTCGTCAATGTTCTGAATAATCCGTTAAAATCCCGTGCCAAAACTTTACTGGGAGGATCTATATTAAAATAGTCCCATGAATAAACTTTATAGCCTTTAGTAACGAGTTCATGCCAAACGCCCTTATTTTTGCCTATATTAAAAGTCTCATTGCAATTACTGAACATACCATGAATTAACATGACAGGTGCAGCCTCAATTGTAAGATTTATATTTTCTTCTGATGTTGTGCCGTCATCAGCCTCAAATTTTACTTTGACAGTGAACGAGTCAGACGGAAAATTTTTATTTTCTGGGAATCTCTCAGGAGCTATTAAGACAGCTGAAGCCTGATATTTATTATCGTCTAAATAAGTAGTCGAAATTTTTGCAGTCGTAAACATGTTAGTGCGATATGCAAGAGACTCAAAAGTTGCGCCGAAATCTTCATCAAAATTAAATGACACATAGCCGGGTTTATTTGTCTGAACTCGTAAAATTAAGCGCGTATTTCCGTCCGCTGTCAGTCCCTTTTTGCCGTATGTGTTGTAAGAACGATTGCGTATATATTTCTCGTCAACTTGATAACCATTTGAGTCAAAATACATTTTTTCATTCATGCCGGCAATTAGTATATCAGTGTCTTTACCTTGTCCGAGTACGTCAACTTGCATATTTGCGGGAGTCGGCGGTGAAGGAGGCGCAGGGTGAGGGGTTATTTCGTCGTTATCAGAATTATCAATGCAAATATTCACTATCATATTATTATTAGCATCATTTATTAAATCTCTATATATATCCACATTATACTTATAGTGTAATATGGGTGAATGTACATCGTATTCGTAAAAGAATATATTTCTAATCTTATCTGAATAGATACCACCATCGCGAAAAGCTAAGGAGCACCATAAGTTCTTAATGCTTTTATAAGATTATTTGAATTTTTTACATATTGAAATAAATTAGCACTGCAATAGTAATAGCTATAGAATCAAAAAAATGTTTGCCCCTTATGAATCACTTGACGGAACCGGGCGAGTCTCTAAAAATGGATTTCTTGACGTTAAAGCAGCTTATGACATTTTAGAGTCAGAATTTAATAATAATGAGCCAATAAATTATTTCTCAGGTAGCGGCGGGGGCGGCTGTAATATAAATTATTCGTTTATATGCGCGTTAATTTTGCTTTGTGTAATATTATCTATCAAGAAAATTTTATAGCGTGATATAATTTTTTAAATATTTCACATTTAGATTTATTTATTATTTATAAGGGAGTTGTTATCATGCGTAAAATTTTAGCGGCGTTAATTCTTGTATGTATGCTTTGCAGTGCTGCATTTGCTGATGATGAGATTATCAAAGTCGGTATATTCAATTGCTTGACTGGTCAAAATGCTTTCGGCGGTCAGTTAGAGCTTGAGGGGACTCAATTAGCGCATTCTTTATTTCCTGAAATAGCCGGCAAAAAAGTGGAGCTTGTTATAGTCGATAATAAGTCCGACAAGGTAGAAGCAGCAAACGCAGTAACACGCCTGATCGAGAATGACAAAGTTAATGCGATAATCGGCACTTATGGATCGTCCCTAGCAATGGCAGGCGGAGAAGTTGCCGAGAAAGCCGGGATTCCCGTAATCGGGACTTCATGCACTAATCCGCTTGTAACTCAGGGCAAAAAATTTTATTTCCGTGTATGCTTCATTGACCCATTTCAAGGCGCAGGGGCAGCAACTTACGCATTTAAGAATTTAAACGCAAAGAGAGCGGCGACTTTAATCGACATTTCTAATGATTACAGCGTAGGGCTCGGGAAGTTTTTCAGGGATTCATTCAAGAAAATGGGCGGCCAAGTTGTTGCTAATTTGAACTATCAGACGGGCGACACGGATTTTACAGCGCAGTTAACAGCTCTTATCGCGGCAGATCCTGAAGTCGTATTCTTACCGGCATATTTTGCAGAGGGTGCTATTGTGTTAAAGCAGGCAAAGGAACTCGGCGCAAAATTTAAATTTATCGGTGCGGACGCTATGGACAACCCCGAAATTGTAACACTCGGCGGCGATGCTGTAGAAGGTTTCTTACACACTACATTTGCGTATGATCCTTCAATGCCCGAAATGAATCCGGTAGCAAAGGCCTTCACTGAAGAATGGAATAAGATTCACCCTGACAAAGCCCCTAACGTAAATTGCGCGCTCGGTTATGACTGTTATATCATGTTGAAGGACGCAATCGAGAGAGCAGGAAGCACTGACCCCGCAAAAATTCGCGATGCACTCGAAACAGTTAAAGATCTTCCTACAGTTACAGGAATGACTACGATAAACGCGACTCATGACGCAGAGAAAGATATGGGAATTGTTGAGATTCGCGATGGCAAGAAAACTTTTATCGGAATAGTTAAACCTGAAGTATAAAGCCCTGTAACCTGTAATAATAATTAACTTGCAAATTTCTAGGGGGGAAGGGTAAATAAATATCCTTCTCCTTTATTATATATATATATTTGCGTGAAAGGTCGTGTAAATTTGAATCTGAATATATTTGTGCAGCATTTTATTAATGCGTTGAGTCTAGGCTCGTTATATGGGCTCGTTGCAGTCGGCTATACAATGGTATACGGGATTTTGCGTTTAATAAATTTTGCACACGGAGATATTTTCATGTTAGGAGCATATTTTGTATATTTTGCTACGATTGTGTATGCTTTGCCGTGGGCTGTAGGTGTAGTAATTGCTATAATTTTGACGACTATATGCGGGCTCTTAGTTGATAGAATTGCTTACAAGCCATTGAGAGAAGCTCCCAGAATTTCCGCACTAATAAGCGCAATCGGAGTATCATTCTTTATAGAAAATTTCGCCGTAGTTGTCTTTACAGGAATGCCCCGCCCAGTTGTACAGCCTAAAATTTTAATGACTCCTATAATATTATCCGGTGATATTCGCGTGATTCCCTTGGGAATTCTCGTTCCTGTTGTTGCGTTTATCTTAGTCGGCGCGTTATTATGGCTGCTTTATAGGACAAAGCCGGGGCTTGCTATGCGTGCTATTTCGTTCGACATTGAGGCGACTAGAATGTTAGGCGTTTCTGTGAATAAAATTATAGCTCTTGCATTTGGACTCGGTTCAGCTTTGGCAGCAGTTGCCGGCATAATGTGGGCTTTGCGTTATCCCCGTGTTGAGCCTTTTATGGGAATGACTCCGGGAATTAAGGCATTTATCGCGGCAGTATTCGGCGGAATCGGGTCAGTTCCGGGCGCAATGATAGGCGGGCTGATTCTGGGCTTTGTCGAAATCATGTCAGTAGCATTCTTCCCGACTCTGTCAGGCTACAAAGATGCATTTGCGTTTTTGCTTTTAATCCTGATATTATTATTCAGGCCGACGGGCTTATTAGGCGAGAAACTGGAGGATAAAATATAATGCATAAAATAAGAAATTTATTACTCACTATAATAAGCGTAATATTATTTGCATTATTTCTCGATAAAGCACCGGATTTACTTAACGGCTACTGGCAGAGAATATTAAATTTAATAGCAATAAATGCAATTCTCGCACTGAGTCTAAATTTAATTTATGGCATTACCGGAATGTTTTCACTTGGCCACGCTGGTTTTATGGCGATCGGGGCGTATGTGTCAGCTTTATTAGTCTTGTCGCCTGCTCAGAAAGAGTCAATGTGGATTTTAGAAGATATTTATCCGTGGCTCCTGAATGTGAACACGCCTTTTATTGTCTCAATAATTTTAGCGGGGTTAATTGCTGCGTTTTTCGGGTGGCTCGTTGCTTTGCCTGTATTGAGGCTCGGCGGTGATTATCTAGGAATTGCTACACTGGGATTTGCGGAAATTATAAGAATATTAATCACGAATTCAGCAAGACTCACAAATGGCTCGCTCGGACTTAAGGGGATTCCGGCTTATACTACTTTATTTATGAGCTGGACTTGTTTAGCAATAGTTTTGCTTTGTCTAGTATGTATGCTGCGTAGTAATTTCGGGGGCGTTTTACGTGCTGTGCGTGATGATGAAGTTGCTGCCCGTATGATGGGAATTAATACTTTTAGAGTCAGAGTCTTAGCTTTCACACTGGGATGTTTCGGAGCTGGACTCGGCGGTGCATTGATGGGCAACTTGATAACGACTATAGACCCGCGAATGTTTATGATAACTCAGACGTATAATATATTAATGATTATAGTAGTCGGAGGGCTTGGAAGTATAACCGGCTCAATAATAGGCTCTGTACTAGTTACTACAATGTTAGAGTGGCTGCGTTTCGTCGAGAATCCTATTACAATAGGGAGTCTTAATATTCCCGGAATCCCCGGCATGAGAATGGTAATTTTTTCGCTGCTCTTGATAGTTGTGATAATTTTCAGGCGTGAAGGAATTATGGGAATGCGTGAATTTTCGTGGGATATATTATTTCCTAAGAGTAAGGCCAAGCGCAAAGACTCAGAAAATAAATATTCGGGTGCAGTTCTTGAAGTTGAAAATTTGACTCTGAAGTTCGGGGGACTCACTGCAATAGAAAATTTGAGCTTTGATATACAGCACGGCCAAATAATGGGATTGATCGGGCCAAATGGAGCAGGCAAGACAAGCGCATTTAACGTCATAAGCGGATTTTACAAGCCCACTTCAGGAAGCATAAAATTTTTAGGGAAGTCAATAGGAGGCTTGAGTCCCGATGAAGTCTGCAAAGCCGGAATGAGCCGCACATTTCAGAATATAAGACTATTCGGGCATGAGACAGTTTTGCAGAATGTCATGATAGGCGCGAGAATCAGGCAAAAATATTCATGGTGGATGACTCTGACTCCGTTTATTTTCACGGACGTTATACAGGAGGACTCAAGCGTTAAAGCAAGCGCAATGAATTTATTATCACAGCTGGGACTCGCTGAATTTGCCGATGAGAAAGCCTCTTCACTTCCATACGGAGCACAGAGAAGACTCGAAATTGCCCGGGCACTTGCAACAGAGCCTAAATTTTTATTGCTTGACGAACCTGCAGCGGGCATGAATCCTCAAGAGAGTGAAGAGTTAATGAATTTTATCAGGAAATTGCGCGATGAGTTTGACCTGACTATATTATTAATCGAGCATGATATGAAGGTCGTAATGAATGTATGTGATTATATTCAAGTTTTAGATCAGGGCGTTCACATTGCGAAAGGGACTCCGGCGGAAATTAAGGCAAATCCCAGAGTCATTGAGGCATATTTAGGTGCGGGGGCTTCAGATTTTGACGAAGGGAGCGGGGAATAAATGAGAGTCTTGACAGTTAGAAATTTAAATGTAAATTACGGTGCTATTCACGCAGTAAAAAATGTCTCACTTGAGATAAATTACGGCGAAATCGTTACACTGATAGGCGCGAACGGTGCAGGAAAATCAAGCGTAATACGTGCAATAATGGGACTCGTTAAAGCTCATGACGGGACAATAATTTATAATTCACCGCGTGATAATAAAGCAGTCTCGTTAATAGGCAAACCCGCAGAAGATCACGTAAAGCTGGGAATTTCTCTAAGTCCTGAAGGCCGGCGAATTCTACCGCATTTGACAGTGCAGGAAAATTTGAATCTCGGCGCATATATTCGTGAGGACTCGCAGGGGATCGCGCAAGATTTAGAGTATGTATATTCACTATTTCCGAGACTCAAAGAAAGACGCAAACAAAAAGGCGGGACTCTTTCAGGCGGTGAACAGCAAATGTTAGCAGTCGCACGGGCATTAATGAGTCGTCCGGATTTGTTGATGCTTGATGAGCCTTCACTGGGACTCGCGCCGATTCTAGTAGACGAAGTTTTTGAGGTAATCAAGACGATTAATTCACAGGGACGAACTATTTTACTTGTCGAGCAAAACGCATTTGCAGCCCTGAAAATAGCTCATAAAGCATATGTCTTAGAAGTCGGAGCAGTGAGTCTATCAGGTACAGGCGCGGAACTCTTGAATAATCCCGAAGTCAAGGCGGCATATTTAGGCGGATAAGTCATAAAGTAAAATGATAAATTTTTTGCCGGGTTTGAGTAATCAGCTCGGCATTTTGTTATAATAAATGCACTTCACGGCTATATATTTTTGTCAAGAGAGGAGCAATGTCTAAATGAGAAAATTTGCGGTTTATGTATTAATTCTTGCGTTGAGTTTAGTTATAAATTCGTCTGTATGGGCTGCTAATTTGTCTGTTCGTATTGATGCGGCGCATTTTCCTGATCCTCATTTTCGCGAATATGTAAAATATTTTGACTCGAACGGAGACGGCATATTGAGCGATAAAGAAATTGCAGCAGTAAGATCTATCTCTGAAGGAGGTTATGATGTGCTAAGTCTTGCAGGCATTGAATATTTTACGAATCTTGAATATTTAAGTACTGGTACCTCCCCCAATCTCACAAAATTAGATGTCAGTCGTAATACAAAACTTAAAGAACTTAGAACAAGTAGCACTAATCTAATAGAGTTAAATATAAGCGGCTGCACAGAACTTCAATATTTAGAGTTATATGCAAAATTAAGCAACTTGGATTTAAGTAACTGCAAAAAACTTCAATATTTAAGTTTAGAAGTACATGAGATAAGCAACTTAGATTTAAGTAACAGCAAGGAACTCATAAAATTAAGCATAGTTAGTCGTAATTTAAATCATTTAGATCTTAGCAATAATATAAAACTTCAAGGCTTATATTGTAACTGTTATAGTAGCTGTTATAATAGAGGCAATTTAGATAACTTAGATCTGAGCAGAAATACAGAGCTTCAATCTTTAGGATGTAATTACAGCAAAATAACAAAATTAGATCTGAGTAATAATAAAAAATTAACTCATCTCGATATTAGTCATAATAGCATACAAAACTTAGATCTTAGTAATAATATAAATCTTCAATATTTGCAGTGTATAAGCACAAGTCTAGATGTATTAGACCTGAGCAATAATATAATTTAGTATCTCTTGATATTAGACCTAATTTGAGTGGTAACAGCACATTAACACAACTCATCATTGATAATTGCAGAGCATTAAAATATCTAAATTGTTATTGAAATAAACTTAAATACTTAGATTTAAGCCGCAGCGTAAATTTAAAAGAGTTACACTGTGGCGGTAATAAACTCAAAAATTTAGATGTAAGCTGCAATGTAAATTTAAAGTATCTAAACTGTGTTTATAATAAAATCAAATACTTGGATGTAAGCCGTAACGTAAATTTAGAAGATCTTTACTGCAATAATAATAATATGGCTGAACTAGATCTCAGTAACAATAAAAAACTTGCTTGTGTTACATATAGCCCCCAACATTTATATATAAAATTTAAACTGGGGAGTTTCCATTCAAATGAGTATAGTAAATGGGCGTATTTTCCTGATAACCCTTATCAACGTACTTATTACGACCCCGATAATCCCTCCGTTATGCTCTATAAATATTATTATCTTCAACGAGCTGGATTTGTATATCTCTTGACTCTGCGGGAATGTCTCCTGATTTTATTTGCGAGTCAATTCTATTTATTGCTGCCCTCAAATTAAGTTTTACTGAATAATCATACGGATACACAAGGGGATTTATTTCTTTGTCAGCTCCATTAAGCAGGGCCGATTTTATTTGCTGAGGTGTAGCGTCGGGAAATGCCGATAATAATAAAGCTGCTGCTCCTGTTACGTGAGGTGCTGCCATTGATGTCCCGCTTAAGACTCTATAAAGTCTATTATTTGCGAGCGGTGAATAAGTGCTTAAGATTCCTACTCCGGGAGCAGAAATATCGACACTTTCTCCCCAGTTAGTAAAATGTGCTGCTAAATCACTTGAGTCAATTGCTGAGACAGTTATAAAATTTTTAAGTCCCGTGAAATTTGCCGGATAAAAATATCCCCCTGTCTTAAAATCATTTGCACTTGTAGGATCATCGAACGGAGCAGGCTTGTTTATTTCGAGTCCTGAATTACCAGCACCGGCAATTACTAGAGTCCTGTCTAAATTATCAAGTGCCTTGAATGCCATATAATAAACATCATCGCACATTTTTTCGGGCGTTACGGGTAAACATGCGCTGAGAGACATATTTATTGCGGCAAGTTTTAAATCAGGATATTTTTGCAGGATTGAGATAATATAATTTATTGCCCGTATTTCTTTGCTTATTGTCTCGTATTCGTTGTCGTCAAAGACTCTGACAGAAAATAAGTTTACTTGCCAGTTTACTCCGGCGACCCCGATATTATTATTGCCGACTGCTCCGATAGTGCCTGAAACGTGAGTCCCGTGTGCTATCCTGTCAACGTCCCAGCTTGTAAAATTTAAATCATGTTCGCCGCTGACTGTTGCGAAATTCTGACATAAATCAAGCGAAATATTTTCGAGTAAATCAGGGTGCTTATACATTCCCGAATCAATCACACAGACATAAATATTTTTGTTCCCTGTTGTGTTCGGCCAAACTTCAGGCGCGCGAATCTTATCAAGTCCCCAGCATTGATCAACACTAGGATCATTAGGGATAATAATTTCACTTGAATAAATATAATAATTAGGTGAGACGCTTATAACTTCCGGATTTGCTTTTAACGAGTCAATTAATTCTTGAGTCGTCTTATTTTCTGAACGTATTAACACAAAAATTTGTCCGTCAACTTCAGAAAGAGTCTCATAATTTTCTGCTATACCGGCATTAACTGACGCGGCAATATTTGCGACTCTTGCACCGGATTCAGAAATTTGCAGGCCGTCGGGAACTCTGAAGACTGCTAACACTTCACCATCTTTATAATAATTTCCTGATAAGGCGGGCGAACTCACTATTAACACGAGAAGTAAAGCAAATAAAATTTTCCGCATAATAAACACTTCCAAATAATAAAATTTTCCTGTTTATTAAATGATTATACACTGAATTAATTATGATATTATATTCATTATTTAAGTCAGGAGGGCTATAAACTTGCAGGAATTCAAGCAATTAACACGCACCCGAGTCAGATATTCAGAGACCGACAAAATGGGAGTCGCCTATCACGCAAATTATTTTAACTGGTTCGAGATGGGACGGAGCGATTTATGCAGGGCAAACGGCAAAAGTTTCGCACTCTGGGAAGACGAGGGAATATTACTCCCAGTTGTAGAAGCTCATTGCAGATTTAAATCATCACTCTTTTATGAGGACGAAATTATAATCGAGACGACTATATCAAAACTTTCACGGGTTAGCGTAACTTTTTCATGCAAAATTTTTAATGCGAACTCTAATAAATTAGCCGCAGAAGGTTACACAAAACACGCTTTCACTTCCAAAGACGGCAAATTATTACGTGATGGCAACGCGCTCGAGTCATGGCTCAATGAACTATTAAGCAAATATGAATCATAATAATAAAATCCCTCCGGCCGTGAATGACCAGAGGGGAATAATTTTTTTTTGCGTAAAACTAGCTTATCGGCTCTAATAAACCGTAACCGCTGCTCTTGCGTTTATAGACTACGTTAATTTCTCCCGTCTCTGCATTCTGGAACATAAAGAAAGCATGTCCGACGAGTTCCATTTGCATAATTGCCTCGGCTGTGTCCATTGGGTGAATCTGGACTTTCTTAACTTTGTCGATTACGGGCGTATTTGTGTCAGGTTCGGGGACTTCATCAAGACTGAAGGAAAAATCTTCACCTGCTCCGAGCTGTGCTCTGTCTTTGAGATAAGAATTATATTTCTTGATTCTGCGCTCAAGATTCTTTAAAGACTGGTCAAATGCTTTTCTCGGTTCTAAAGCGTCTTCTTCTGCCCGCAAAATTACTCCGTTTGCATTTGCTGTAGTCTCTACGTTGAAGCTGCCCTTGTGATGAGACACGACGATTTGACAGTTAAGAATCTTCCTGAAAAATTTTTCCATGCGGGAAATCTTTTTCTCCATATATTCCCTGAGCTTGTCATCGATTTCAGCTCCGCGCTGTACAAAGCGAATTTCCATGATTGCAGCACCTCCTGAAAATATTTGATAGTATTATATTACATTTTAAACCTTAATGCCTGCATAAATAAATGATTCTAGCTCGTGTAAATTCATTTCGCGCAAAATATAATTTCCGTTATCAATAGGCAAAGCAAATTTTATGCTGTTATCATGAGCCTTTGAAGCCCGCATAATTTCTCGTGAAATAATTTCAGCTTTCAAATCTCCCATATAATTCACCGGCAAATTATTTAATTTTAATGCGTTTATGATTCTTGCTGATATATTCTCGCTGAAGATTTTAAGTTTTGCGCCTGCCTTAGCTGTTATTGCTGCACCCTGAGAAATTGCTATATCATGACTCACACGTCCGCCTGAAAATCTCTCTATTGCGTTACCTATTGCGCGCGCTGTATTCTGAAATCTTTTATTTCCGCCCTCGTCAAAACATTCCATGCGAAATTTTATACAAGCGTCTATTACTCGATCTATATTTACGCGTAAATCTGACTGATTCAGAAAAAACCGCAGAATTTCACTGCCTGTCATTATAGCAATACTTAGGGACTCGGCAATACCTGATTTATATTCTTTTTCCGGGAGTGTTGCTAGACAGTCGGGATCGCAAAGAACTAGCGCGGGTTGATGGGTTATTCCTGCAATATGATAGCCTGAAGTCAAATTTAAATCCGCCCGGCCTCCCACTGAAGTCTCAATCATGGCGCGCAAAGTAGTCGGGACAAATATAATTTTTACTCCGTGCATATAACAGCCTGACGCAAAGGCCGCCGAACTGCAAACGCTCATCCCGCCCAGTGCAATAACGCAGCATTTATCACTAAGGCCAAGCCCTGCCATATCGTCAAAAATTTTCGTGATGGGCTGATCAGGTTTTACAAGTAATTCGCAGATTCTGAGCTTCATTCCTTCAGGTCTAGGGCATTCCTGAAAATTTGTTATTACGCGCTGTAAATATAAGCTCGAAATATTTTCGTCAGTTATTAATGCTATCTCGTTGTATTTTTCCGCGCAGATTCTTAGAGTCTCAAGTCCGAGCCGACCCGTCAAACCTCTTTGAATCTTGACCGTATAATTTCCTGTTAATGTGTTAATTCGTAGTGATGCAGGCATTTAATACTTCACTCCCCTACATATAAAAATATCACCCTCCGAGCATTCGACTGTTCAGAAGGTGATAAATTTCTTTGATTGTCCTAAAAAATTTATTAAGTGCTTTATACTCACTGACTCAGCCGAATCAAATTAAGCTCCTGATAATACCAATACCAGCAGCTAAAATTAAAGCTAAAATATTCGGTTGTATTGAGTCTTACTTTTTGCACTGTAAAAATTTTCTCCCAATTAACAAAATTTCAAAACGAGTGAATCATTACATAACCGCCCGTAAATGTCAAGCAAAAAAAAAATCCCCCGCCGTGATTGACGGGAGATGTGTTAATTAATTGCTAAAGTCTGAATTATTCTGATTGAGCCTCTGTTGAAGTCTCTTCAGGTTTTGATTCGTCATTAGCTGGCTCTTCTTCGGCTGGAGTCTCTGTTGTAGTCTCTTGATTCTCTGCGGGTGCTTCCGTAGTCTTGCCTTCTTCATCAAGTACTATTTCTTCAGTGGACTCTTCGCCTTCTTTTGCTTTCTCGACTGCTTCATCGAGTCCTTCTTCGCTGACAACATCGCCGGGTGCTGCCTCGCTGACTTTCGCGACAATAACAGGAGCATATTTCACGCCTTCACGGAGCCACGGGTAAACTAATACAATGTGATCTGCCGGGACGGTTGTTGTGTCTGCGCCGTCAATGTCAAAGAAGTCCGCTATCTCGTCATCTTCAGAAGGTGCCGCAGGTGATTGCGGGTAAGCCAGCCACTTTAATTCAGAGCCTGCCGGTACATCTGCAAGTAAATCAACTTCGAGTCCATATTGTCCGTCAACTGTTGCAGAAATTTCCGGAAGAATTGCTGCGATCATGTAGCCTTCTGCTTTGATTGCTGCCTTCTGCTCGTCAGTGAGTGCCGAGTCTGTTCTCTCTGCACCGATTGAGAGATCGCCCTCGCCGAGTTCCTTCGTGAGTTCTTCCTCGACAAGCTCATCAGTCTTCTTATCAGTCTCGTGTAACTCTGCAGTCTCTTCGTCTATCTTGTCTTCTTCAGTGTCAGGATCTTCATCATCTGGATCGACTAGATCATCGGCACCAGTGAATACAATATCAATCGAGATCGGATCAGACATTGATACGTGCTTATTGCTCTTATTCGTTGCCGAGACCTTGAATGACGTATGTATCTTTGATAAATACTTACCGTCGCTCTTCATTGGCATTGCGTTCTTCTTGAGAGTCGCCGATAACGTTACGCTATCTTTAGCCTTCTCTGTAATCTTGAGAGTAACTCTGCTGTCAGGTTTCGTTACGATCTTCCAGGTCGGGACATCAGTAGCCTCTTTATCAAGTACGAGCTTGATATTCTCTACTGTTACAGCCTCATTGACTTTGTATTTATCGTTAAGTTCGCCCGTAATTGTTACAGGAACAGTCAAGCCGCTGTCAGGACTCAAGAGTGCTATAGGATCTAAGACGATAATTTTAACGCTGAGATATGCCGTCGCTCCGAAGTGATCAGCTGAAACCTTTATAGTTTGTCCCTTAGTGCCTTTATCCGGGGTTCCGGTGATTACTCCGTTTGTGCTTATCGCCATAGACGAACCTAACGCTTTTAATTTCGTATTTTCCGCAGTATCAAGTGTCATCTTCATGTCAAGACTTGCAATGCCCTGAGCCTTTATGGTGCGTAAATCTTCACTCATAACTTTGCTGGCCGCGGCTGTAACGTCGAGATCACGCGTCAATGTAAATTGCTTCGTGCTGCTGTCAAGTTTCGGTTTGCTGCCTGTAATCTTAACTTTTACGAGTGCATTATCTTCGCCGGCATCGTTGGAGACATTGATCCAAATATTCATGAAGTCCGCGCCGCCGGTGTCCTTACTTGTAACTTTCTCAGGAGTTCCTGTGAGTGTCCCCTTTACAGGATCCATTGTGATACCGAATATAGATTTAATCTCGTCAGCGTTTAACTCTATTCCTAACGGTATATCACCACTTGAGATTGCCCATGTCGCCGTCTTGTCTGCAGGGTCAAGAGTTCCCTTAAGGCTTAATTTCTTGCCTGTCTGTATTGTTTTACCAGCTGCAAGAGTTGTCTTATTGCCGATATTCGGCTTCTGCTGGGCTGTCAATTGTACGTTGACCTTTTCGCTCTTACCTGTTGCGGTATTCTTTGCCGTGAATGCAATTTTATTTGAGCCCGGTTTCTTGTTACTGTTATTTGCGGCCGTGTAAGAAATTTTAACATTGGGATTCGGGTTTGCTTCCGATGAAGTTATAGCTACACTTATTCCACCAGGAAGAGTCCCATAAGTTATTTCCAGCGGTAAATCGCCTGAAACATTCAAATCAACAAAGTTAGCTTTGTTTTCATCAAGATTGTATGTGATCAAAGTCTGTTCAACTTCTGATTTGCCCTTAGTGCCGCTTCCGAGTGTCTTGCCGGATACGTCAACAGCACTATCACTATCAATATCGCCTGACAGCCACACGGGAGATATTCCATCAACAACGATTGTATATGTCTTTGTCGCTGCGCCGAGTCCGTTATCTGCCGAGACAGTTACTTTAATGCCCTTGTGTAAAGGAGTATCTGCAATCTTAGTGATTGTAATATTTTCACCGGAGTCGCTGCCCATTTTGAGGCCAAATCCAGTTACATCTTCTGCTGAATTCTTGTTTAAGTCAATTTGCTCGCCGTTATTAAAGCCTGCTGCTTTAGCGTCGCTTGCCTTGATGTAAGCTGCCCACTCTATAGTAGGAGAACCTGTAGCCTCGATTGTTACAGAGCCTTCTGCCGTTGTCAGTTTGTCAATTTTTGAGGTCGTGATCTTGACTTTATCGCCCTTGATCTTGAACGTCAAATCTTTGCTGACAGTGCCGGCAACATTATGTGCCCATACTCTAACAGTTTGCTCTCCTGCAGCTACTTCAATCTTTCTGCCTAATTTAAGCTCAAGAACACCCTTAGTGTTAGTTACTGCATCCGCAGATGTTATAGCTGTGTGGCCTGTTAAAGTCGTTTCGCCGTCTATCTCTGCTGCGTTGTCGTATGCTTCTACACTCGGAAGACTGACTCTCCACTCCTGTGCACCTTCGCCGGTAACTGTTACGGTGTCGAATTTGCCGATCGTTAAATCATTGAGCTTGCTTGTCTTAATCGTCGGTACGGCATATACATTAACGCCCGTGAGTTTTGCTGTTGCAGACGGCTTAGCTGATGAGTCCTGATCCTGTGCTGTAATCTCTACAGTTGAGTTTGTAGCAGATTTTGTGAATGTTCCGGAGATTTTAGCTTCTCTGTCGCCGCTCATCTTGAGAGTAATTCCGCCCGGAAGTCCCTTAGCAGAGAACTTTGTAGCACCTGAATTTGGATCAGCATTATAGACGAGTATATCAAGCGTATCGCCGACCTTTAAGTCACCAGAGAAAGGAGTCCCTTCGTCCTCATCATATTCGACATAGTCATTGCCGCTCTTGACCTTATAAGCAATCACAGGAGTCGGAGCTGAAATATTGAATGTCAATTTAACATCAGTATGTCCTGCGCCGTTATGTGCTCTGATTGTAGTAGAGTAACTCTTGGCCGGTGCTGAAGGAGTTCCGGTAATTTTTACGGTCGATTTAAGACTACTCTTTGTCGGCGTTAAAGTCTTCGTTTCAGTGTCAGCCGTATTATCTTCGTCGCTAGCGTCAACAAGTTCAATACCATTGGGCAGCTTGTCATAACTCCATACGATATTGCCGGGTGCTGATGCCTCAAGTTCAATAGTAGCAGTTATTGCACTACCAGCCGCTAATTTAGCATTATCTATCTTAGTCTGTGCTGATTTCTGGTTCTTGCTGGTATTCTCGAATGCCGGCTTTACAGTGCTAATTGTGATACTGCGCGACACTGTCGGGATTGTATCCGCCGGGAAGACATCACAGCTAAGAGTAAACTCTAAATTAAGAGTTACAGACTCGTTATCGCCAAATCCGTCTACTACATCATCATCAGCTCCAAGTGCCGTCTTAAGCGCACTAACATGAGCGTAAGTGTTAAATGTGCCTGTGAGTTTATTTGACGATATGCTCAAGAATGAAGGCAGGGAAGTATTCCCATCATCGCCCATGACCTCAGCTTTCAAAATTGAAGCCGGGTGACTCTTATTTCCGCCGTCTAATGTTATTGATGTGCCGGAGTATGTTTTGCCGAAAGTCATAGCAGTAAGTCCTTTTTCGAGCGTAGGACTCTTTATACTGGGAGCAGCAAGGACTGTTAATGTGTATTTTGTCCCGTTGTTCTTCACGTTATAAACAGTATTTGACGGCGTTACAGTGATATTGAATGTCCCTGATTCTGTCGGGTTTCCTTCAAGTACGTAAACAAATTCAGTAATTTTTACAGTAAGATTATCGCTAACTGTAGTATTTGTCTCGTCAAGCGTGAACGTGAGTCCAGCCGGGATAGTATCAATTTTGAGAATCTCCTCTGATTCTTCAGCTTCAGGAATTGCTGTTGTCTTGTTAGTCTTGAAGTAAATTCTGACAGCAGGTGTTTCCTCGTCGGCCTTTTTCTTGATTTTCTCGCCCTTGACAGATTCGTCCTCTGTCTCGCTGTCTTCGATAGTAATAGGATATGTGCCGAGATCAGTCCCTGATAATTTCTTTGCGTCTATACTAGCAACATGAACGGATTCAATTTTCGGAGCAATGGCCGTAAATTTCAGCGTGAAATCCCTTGTAACAACTGTCGAGCCGTCGTGTGCTTCTGCGTATTCCTCAGTTTTTGTGTAGTCGTTGTAGGTCGAGACCCTGAATTTAACAGTCTTATCAATGGGAGTAGGAGACGCTACTTTATCAGCTGCGAGAACTAATGTACTGTCGCCGCTCATTTCTGCTGTGATTCCGTAAGTTCCCGAGAGTTCTTCACTTGATAAGTAAACTACGCTGTCATCATCGTTCTCAATCTCATCAGGATCAACGATCGAAATATTTACATACTCGCCTTCGTCTACGTCATAATTGTCCGTTGCTGTTATTGTAGCACTGAATGCACGCCCGTGAACAACTTGAGGCATTGTAGGGTTAGAGATTGTAGGTGCACTTGTTGAGGGGGCATTAGTCACCTTAACCTTAAGTGTTGCGCTTGCCGTGTTTTTTACTGTACCTGTCTGGCTGGATCTTGTAACTACAAAAGATACTGACCCTACTTTATTTGGAGTACCGGTTATTTTAAGAACGGCATGATTTGCGTCAGTCTGTGTTACTGAAACAGTAAGGCCGTTTCCTAAAGAGTAATCAGCAGTTTGTAGAGGTTGATTGTTTGCAATTGCAGCTGCACCTATGGATATATAACATGCTGCCAAAGCACCGTTAGAATTACCATAACCTAACGTTATTCCATTAAAATCATCAGGTAATTCTGTAGTACCATTAACTACAGAAGTATATTCATATCCATCTGCCGCTTTGCCTTCAGTATCAGACTCGAGAATACATAAGGCATTTGGGAGTTTCGCCCATGCAGCCGAACACGTCAGCATAAAGCACAATACAAAAAATAGACTAAATATGCGTTTCTTCATGTAAAATTAACCTCCTTGTATAAAAATTTCCGTATTCCGAACAGTTATCAAAATTTCTGTCCCTTTTCCGTTAAGCGATTAAAAAATTTTGTTAAGTTTTGAATCATTCGGCCTGACACTGATTAAATAATTCAGGCGTAGCACCCCTATTGTGAGGGATGGCGGATTCTCGCAAAGCCCGGAGAAATATTCCCCGCGCACCGTTATAATCACGGTCTAGTTTGATATTGCCGTCTCTAATAAATTTCTTACCCGGAGACTTTATTTCGCCGTTCCATGAACATGTTTGCGAGGTCCAGTCTTCATTTTGCGCGATAATTTTCCGTCCGTACTGCTCGGCTTTTGTCCTGATGAAATCATGGAATCCCCTGTGAGCCCGATTGATTACTTCTCTCACCGTGCGCGAGTAAAATTTTCCTGTTATGTCCGGCCTGAATTCCGGAAGTGCTATAACATCAAAATTTTTAACGATGAATAATGCAGTCTTACGGGTTAACTCGTCAGTGAGATTGATGATTCTCCAGTAAAGCCGCTCTGCCGCCCTCTTCATTTTTACGCGCTGCCTGTGATTTGCCTGCGACATTCTGAAATATAAATCATCGAGATAAACGCACAGACTGTAAATTTTTGAGAAAGCATTACGGCCGATTTTGCCGCACGAGTCAAGACTGTAGAACGTCATGAAATTTCTAATGCCCGGATCAAGAGAGACCGCGCGCCCTTGCTTATCGGACGCAATAGAAATTTTTACGGGTACGCAGATAAACCATTGCCCAGATTCATAAATGAGTTTGCAATTTCCGTCGGGCTTGGGAATTTCTCCCGAATGAGTCATATTCCCTAAGAAATGCGTATAAATGCCGCGATTATTCACTGATGATTTAGGAATCTCAAGAGTTTGCTTTGCGTCTCGTCTGGCTCTGAAATTTGCGCCCCCGTTGTGTCGTGAAGTCATATAGGCATCATGAACAGCGAAAGATTTAATCTGTGAGGGAACATTCTGCGCCCATTCCGGTAAATCTTGCATTAACGAGCGTTTAATCTCTAGCCAGTCCGAATTATTGCCGCTTGAAAGAAATTCAATCGTGCGATTAAACATGTAACGAGCAGTGCCCAGCCATTGATTTAATATATCCTGCTGTCTTGAGTCAGGGTAAAGGCGAATCTTCTGCGTTGTCTTATAAGCTGCGTTAAACGGGAGATAATGACACTCAGACTCGAACCAAGAATTATTTATATTTGAGTATATGTAATTAGAAGATTCATTGTTGAGCGAGTCTAAAATCTCATCACGAGGCAGCCATAAAGAACGCGATAAATGCGCACATGTCTCGTCCCAGTACCCGCGATTAAATTTTTTCATGCTTTAACACCTCCGGCAATAAATGAATCGAGCGATAAAATTTTCCTTCCTTCCATGCCGAAATATGGGCACGAAATTATTAAATTGTCATGATACGTAAAGCCTTCAAATCCCGGCATTGATTTCACCCTCTCTACATAAGATTTTCACAAGTTACTGACTTGCTGCTTATAATCTCGGTGCTTTATTAGTGAATCTTTAGCGTTTACGAGATTTGCTAGAAATTTTATCATGATTTCATAGGAATCAGACGCGGAAAATTACAGAAATATTGCAAACTTGGCCGGTTTATGCTGGCAATAAAAAATTTTTGCGGCCTGTGTGAATTTACGTGTATAGTTCGTGATATATTCGCGGTCTTGTGAGGCTTTGTGAGAGATTGCGGCTTAACTTGTTTATTTTCTTTGCGAGTGTCAGTTATTGCCTTAATGCGAAATTTTTTAGTGATTATTATATATTGCGTTATAGTGCCGGGTAAATTCTCCGGGTTTATTTTGCGCGATAATATAAGAACGCCTTTACTGTCTAATTTGCCTAAACATTTTTGCTTAGTTCTTGGTCTGCCGAGTTTGTCGCGATAACTTTTTTCTTGATATATGTAGATGACATTATTAATTTTCCGCTTTAAAATATGAGCCATAAATATTACCCTCCTGATTTAGATTAATATCATTTATGAGAGATTATAGCATATTTACAGCTACATTTACAGCTACAGGAAATTTTATTATTTATTGATGAGTGAAAGAGTTATAGAGAATTTTTTGCGTGATAATGATAATAATGAGAAATAAATTTTTTTACGAGTAATAATATATTTTGCAGGATAAAATTTTCTTGTCATGAAAATATATTCGCATTCACGAGTCATTGCGCTAAAAATTTTTCTGCTATAATAACAAATAATTTGAGCCGGGAGAAATTCCCAGCTCTACCGTTAAATTAAGTGTTGTCTACTTTGGGTCATTAACCCGTTCGACAGTGGAGTTGAATTTGATCGAGAAGCGTATTATCCATCGGCCTACTTGGATGCAAAACCCGAGACAAAACGCCTTAACGCGTCGAAGCATTGAGTTCACCTCCTTTAACAGAAGCACTCATCCCGCCAGAATGAGTCCTCCCCGGTTTTGAAGCCGGGGTAATTTTTAAGGCATTGATGTACTGCGGCGGTACTCTATCATGCTCCGGCAATAACGGTTTGAAAAATTATAGCATAGTATTAATAAGCAGCCATAAAGAGAAATTTTTGCGGAGTTGATATATAATAATATTTGAGCCGGGAAGATTCCCGACTCTTAACGAGTTAATAACTAACGCTTATTGGGTTTCGTTTTGGGCTTCTTACTAGATTCAGAGCTATACTTAAACCCTAAGGACATAAGCAAACGCCCTAATCTGAATCTGAAGCTCAGTTGAATCCTTCTAATGTTGTCAGACATTTGAAGTGTTTCTCCTTTCTTTTAAGGATACTAGCCCCGTCCGGACTAGCTCCCCGGTTTTGAAGCCGGGGTAATTTTTTAAGGCATTGATGTATTACGACGGTACTTCAGAATGTCATAACTCGGTGGAAAAATATATCACACGGAAAATTTACTCTCTTTGCATTAACTCATCGAACAAATTCACATATTCTGTCATGCGGTCTTGATAGTTAAAATTTTTATGCGCATAATTTATACATGATTCACTTGTAAACGGTTTTGTCTCGCAGACTCTTATAATTTCGCGCTTGAGTGAGTCATAATCATTATAATCGACAACTACTCCGCATGAGTCATCTATACATTCAGGAGCTCCGCCGGTTCTGTACATGACGACGGGAGTCCCGCAAGCGTTTGCTTCAACATTTACCATTCCGAGCACTTCTTCACGAGTAGGATTTGCGAAAACGTTTGACTCCGTGTAAATTTCTGCTAATTCTTGAGCGTTCCAAGTTTGTTGTATGTGTAATAAATTCTCCGGCATTTGATCAGCGAGTCCCTTTGCATTGCCGACTATGACAACTTGAAATCTTGAGTCTAATTCCCGCGCTAATCTCATAAATATATCAAAACCTTTGCGGGCTCCCCAGTAAGCAGCGACTCCGAGTACTATAAATTTTTCAGGGGGAATATTGTGATTTGCCCTGAAATGTCCGGGCGCGGGCTTGTAAATATCGAGATTTATGCCGTTGTGAATGACTCTTATATCATAACCGCCCAAATATGACTCTCTTGCTAGATCTGCGAGCCACTTAGACGGACAGACAATTACAATTTTATCGCGGTCGATTCCCGTGAACCATTTGCGCTTTAATTTCCACATTAATTTTGTCATATCTATTGACATTGCGGGGTAGCCTTTCAAATCCGGGCAATTATGGCAGCCAGTTTTCCATTTATTGCACTGTGAAATCGTGAAATGCGGACATCTAGCCGTGAAGCTCCAGCAGTCATGAAGAGTCCAGACAATTTTTAATTTTTTTCGCTTGATATAGTCAAATAATAATCTTAGATTTATAAAATTTCCGTGTAAATTATGTAAATGTATCAATGAAGGATTCAGCGAGTCGATTTTGCGTAAAAATTTTTTTGTCGTGAAATAATTATAGCAGTCAAGCAAGCCCGTATACTTCCCGAGTCTTTGATTTAGCGCATAAATTAGGCTGCCTGTGATTCTTATCTCGTTTTCCTGAAGATTATATTTACCGCCGAAAAGCCCATCTTCCCGCCATTGTAATGGGAATGCATTATAAATTTTATAGCCGCGGGGTTTGCCTACTGGGTCTATGAGTCTTCCCAGTGCCGTACTGCCTCTAGGGCCTCCGTTGATTTCTATTACTGTTTTGCTCAATTAATAATTACCTCCCTGATTATATATAACAAAAAACGGCCCGAAATAAAATTTTTATCCCAGACCGGTAAATTATATTATATTTTCGAGAGTTTATGCCGTGAAAGTTTTTGCGACCCGTTCAAGTTCTTTGCGGATCTCTATATGCTGCGGACATGCCTGCTCACACTTCCCGCACTTGATACAGTCATTAGCAGGTTTATGGCCTTGTCCCTTCACGTACCAGTCGTAATTATGCTGTGCCATCTTTAAATTATTATAAAGAGTCAGCATGTTCATTGAAGCAAATGACGCAGAAATCCCTATATCTTTAGGGCAGACTTTAGCGCAATAATTACATGTTGTGCATGGAATAATAGGAATCTTTGCGAGTTCGATTCTTGCATGCTCGATAACTTTTTTCTGTTCGGGCGTTAAATGAGTAAAATTGTTCATGACTGAAATATTATCGCGCATTTGTTCAAGTGTAGACATTCCGGATAATACTGTAATGACTCCTTCTAAGTCAGCGGCGAATCTGATAGCCCATGAAGCACAGGAGGACTCGGGCTCGGCAGCCTTCAAAATTTTTTCTACGCTTTCAGGAGGAGTCGCCAAATTCCCGCCCTTAACAGGTTCCATAATGATAACCGGCTTGTTATGCTTGCGCGCGACTTCATAGCAGGCTCTTGACTGTATAGCCGAATTCTCCCAATCACCGTAATTAATTTGGAGCTGTACAAATTCCGCTTCAGGATGTTTATTTAGAATCTCGTCTAACTGTTCGGGCGTTGAATGAAATGAGAATCCCAAGTGTTTAATGCGGCCTGATTTCTTCTCATTCAGGAAATACTCCCATAAATTGAAGTCTTCAAAAAATTTAGTTCGTGAGTCGCCTAAATTGTGCAGTAAGTAAAAATCAAAATATCCCGCTCCTGACTGTTTGAGAGAAGTATTATATTGATTAATAGCGTCTTCTTTAGTCTTGCAATTAATCCACGCGGCATTTTTCGTAGCAATCTGATAATTTTCTCGCGGGTAACGTTCGACAAGTGCGACTCTCATAGCGTCCTCACTTCCCGGATAAGCCCAGGCAGTATCAAAATATGTGAATCCGGCCTGTAAAAACTCGTCGACCATTTTCTTAGTCTGCTCAATATCGATTGTGTTCTCGTCAATGTGAGGCAGACGCATTAAGCCAAAACCTAATTTCTTGATATTTTCACCTAAATATGACATAAAAAATTTACCCCCCTGATAAATTTATTGCGCTTTATGATAACACATTAAATTAAACTTTAATCAATGCTTGCGTGAATAATTTTTGCGTTCTCGTTTATCATTATCTGAATATCGGCCGGTTTTGCTTTTACTGGTATAATTTCTTGATTGCTTTACTTGTGATTTGTCGTGATTATAAGATTTTGATTTAGCCTGTTTATTATGGCCATTAAAATTTTTATGCTTATCTCGGTGTTCGAGTTCGTGTTTTAGTTCGCTTTCAAGATTATAGCCTTTATTTTTTGCGCTCAAGACGGATAATAATTTAGCGATAATGACTTTAGGAGCTGCACGTGTAATTAAATCAGCTGCCCACTTCACGCACTCCCCGTAATAAGAGTCAACAGGTGCCGCAAAAATTTCCTGTTCGGCCGCATCTCTCCACGCTGAATGAATTTTATCGATACTGGGAATATCAAGCCATTCAGTTTTTATGCTTGTGTCCTTGAGCATGTCCCGGAACTTGCGCATTTCAGGAGGTGAAAGCAGTACGAGATTTACGCCCTCATGACCTGCCCGGCCAGTTCTGCCGCTTCTGTGTATGAAAGTCTCTTTATCGTCAGGGAGTCCCAATTGTATAACATGACTAACGCCCTCAATATCGAGTCCCCTTGCTGCGACATTTGTAGCGACTAAACAGGGAATCGACCCGGATTTAAACGATGCTAATACTGCGTTCCGTTCGCTTTGAGTCATATCGCCCTGTAGAGCCGCCGCACTGAAGCCGTGATCCTGCAATCTTTGAGCGATTTCTATAGATTCAATTTTTGTATGACAGAAAACTAGACTTCTTGCCGGATGTTCCCATAAAAGCACGTCGACAAGCCCCTCAAATCTTTTCTTAGAAGGAATCTTATAGACTCTATGTGAAATATCTTCATGCTGTGAGTCTTCGTCATCGATTGAAAGCGTTATAGGTTCATTCAAATATTTATTTGCGAGTGCTTTAACGTCATCGGGCATAGTTGCAGAAAACAGCCACCGCCGGCCTTCAGGTAACGAGTCAAGAATTGATTCCAGCTCTTCACGAAATCCCATATCAAGCATTAAATCGCCCTCATCGAGAACGACATTTTTTATTTCGCTAGTGTCAAGAGTTCCGCGCTTTATGTGATCTCTGACTCGTCCGGGAGTTCCTGCTATAATTGCCGCGCCGTGCTTTAACGTTCTTAATTGCGGGTAAATGTCCATGCCTCCGACGAGTGAAGCCGTAGAAACTTTCAGAAATTTGCCGAGAAACTCGGACTCTTCTGCTGTCTGCTGTGCTAATTCTCTAGTGGGAGCGAGTATTAAAATCTGCGGCATTTTTTCGCCTATCTTCAATTCCTGCATTAACGGTAAAAGAAAAGCTAGAGTCTTCCCTGAACCTGTTTTAGCACGAACAATAAAATCATGATTCCAACCTTCAGATAAGACTCTGTCCTGAACTTCCATAGGTGAGTCAAAGCCGCGTTCATTCAAAGCACGCAATAATTCTTTTCTGAGGCCGTAAGAAGTAAAATCCAAAATAATATATTCCTCCAAAAAATTTTTATTGCTGCTTATTATCGCATATTTCTTGAAAAATTAATTAACTGGTCTGATATAACGTCCTGAAACCCACGCGGACATTTCGTCATTTTCGGGGTCTTGGATTTCGTACCAGATTTCGCCGTCAACTGAAGTTTGAGACAAAACAGTAACTCTATCGCCAGTAAAAAGCCGGCCTAATATTTCTGATTCAGTGTCGGGGCCCTCACGATAACGAACATAATCACCGGTGCAGACTCCAGGCGCTGGGAAGTCCTGAAATCTTGAAGCGGCATTAATGACTCCTGCTGACATGAAAGCAAATAATAATAAGAGTGCTAAAAATTTGCGCATTATAATATTCTCCCTTCATAAATATATAAATTAATTTATTGCTGCTCGATAATTTTCGCGTATTTCTGAGATGCTGACAAGGTTATTATTTCGTATCACGTGCCAAATGTCGAATCCGTTTACTCGTTTTGCTTTGCTGTGTTTTGCTTGAGCCGCGCAGGTATGCATGTCTAAAATTGTCCCGTTGTATAATAATTTGCCGTCTTGATTTAATTCTGCAATTTCTTGGCCGTCTTGTAAGTAAAATTTTTCTCCTGTGATAAAATATCCCGCTGAAATCATTTCCTGCATTGAGACTCTGACCGGTTTAACGTCAAAATCTGCCCGCGCTATGGGTGAATCTTCAAATTTTATGGAGTCGAGTCGTTTTTGCCCGGCCTCGCAGTAAATTTTATCAGCCTCAATCATGATATATTTTCGTCCGAGTTTCTTTGCTGCTGCTGCTGTTGTCATAGTTCCTGCGAACGGGTCAAGGATTAAATCATTTATGCGTGAAGATATTGCTATGATTCTTTCAAGTAATTTCATGGGCTTCTGAGTCGAGTGCAATTTTTGCCCGTTTGAATCTTTCAGCCTCTCATTTCCTGAACAGATCGGAAATTTCCAGATTGAGCCCATTTGATGATTATTTAATTCGGCGTTTAACTCCTTTGCTGTCTTATAATTGAATGTGAATCTTGAATTTTTCTCACGCGCTGCCCATATTAAAGTCTCATGGCTGTTATTGAGTCTCGTTCCCATAAAATTCGGTGTCGGGTTGCTTTTCTGCCAAATAACGTCATTTATAAGCCAGTAATTTAATTCTTGCATAATTGCCCCTATAGTGTAAATACATTGCATTGAGCCTATAACCCATATAGAGCCGTCATGTTTTAAGAGTCTTCTACATTCTGAGAGCCATTCACGTGAAAAATTTTCATAACTTGCAAGAGAGTCAAATTTGTCCCAGTAATCATTACAGCCGCGAAATTCCGTGCCTTCGACTCGGTGTAAGATTTTGCCGGTCCGCATATAATACGGGGGGTCAGAGAAAATTAAATCTATACTTGAGGACTTGAGAGTCTTTAAATATTCGAGCGAGTTAGAATTAATAATTACATTTTCCATGATATAAATATAATAAAAGCCTCCCGCTATAAATATAACAGGAGACTCAAAAATTTTATATATTATTTACGCAACTGTAATATCTTTGCAGAGATAAACGTCCTGCACTGCATTGATAATTTTAACGCCTTCACTCATAGGACGCTGGAAAGCCTTTCGACCGAGTATTAATCCCATTCCGCCGGCTCTCTTGTTAATTACTGCTGTTCTTACTGCCTCGCTTAAATCACTGGCACCGCTTGAAGCACCGCCCGAATTAATTAATCCTGCACGGCCCATGTAACAATTTGCGACCTGATAACGAGCTAAATCGATCGGGTGATCTGTCGTTAATTTCTCGTACATTTCTTTAGAAGTCTTGCCGTAGCCCTTACCCATTGCCAAATAACCGCCGTTATTTTCCGGTAATTTCTGCTTAATAATATCGGCCTCGATTGTTACTCCTAAGTGATTCGCCTGACCTGTCAAATCTGCCGACGCGTGATAATCTGTTACAACGTCATCTTTCTTGATTTTGAACGCTGAATTACGCAAATAGCACCATAAAATCGTAGCCATTCCCATTTCGTGGGCTTTATGGAACGCCTTAGAAATTTCCTGAATCTGACGTGTTGACTCCGCGCTCCCGAAATAAATCGTAGCACCCACTGCAACCGCTCCGAGATTATAAGCCTGTTCAACTGACGCAAATAAAACTTGATCAAATTGATTCGGATAAGTCAATAACTCATTATGATTTAATTTGAGCACGAAGGGGATTTTATGCGCATATTTTCTAGCAACTGCACCGAGTACTCCCAGAGTAGTAGCTACTGCATTACAACCGGCCTCCATTGCGAGCTTGATAATATTTTCAGGGTCAAAATAAATCGGATTCGGCCCGAATGATGCACCCGCGCTGTGTTCGATTCCCTGATCAACCGGCAAAATCGAAATATAACCGGTGTTAGCGAGTCTGCCGTGACTAAAAAGTGTCTGCATTGAACGCAAAACAGGGATCGGCCTGTCCGTGCAGCTTAAGACTCTATCAACGAAATCAGAGCCCGGCAATGATAATAAATCCTTTGAAATTGTCTCGCACTTGTGAGTTAATAAAGACTCGGCCTCAGAACCTAATAACGCTTCAAGTTTTCCGAATTCCATAATAATAACCTCCCAAGAAATTTTTTTACTTCTTAATCATTATACAACCTTCTGCAATGACTAACACGCCCGCAATAATTAAGCCGTAACCTAAAACAATCATGACAGATAAAGCACTCACAACCGGAGAGAGACTCATTAACAACGCGAGAATTATTAAAGCTATACCGTTTATCAGCATGACCCACCAGCCGGGAATTTGTCCGCCTCCCAGCCATAAAGCAGCACAAGCCCTCGAAATTCCTACACTGAACAGCCAGAAAGCTATAGCAAATGGAATCAAGAAAGCTGTCATGCCGGGCTGTAAAAATAATAATATTCCTGCTATTAAGTCAAGAATCCCCCAGATTAGAAATCTCTTCATTCTGAAATAATAGAATCCCGCGAAATCATTTAATCCCGACGCTATAAGGCCAAGACCGATAAAGAATCCTGCTGACATTAAAGCCTCGACAGGGTAATAAAGACTTAAGCAGCCGAGAATAATTAAAATTATTCCGTTTACGTAAAAATTTATTCGTGAAAATCTCATTTTATTGTGCCTCCAAATTAAATTAATTAGATTCTAATAATAAATTATTTAAATCCTGTTTAGCCTGCTCCTGATTGACGCATTGAATAGCTTTAAAGCCGTATAATATAGCTCCCTGAACGTTTGCAAATAAATCATCAATGAAGACGCATTTAGACGGTATCAAATTATATTTTTTTGCGAGTGTATCATAAATTTCGAGTTCAGGTTTAAGCAGCTTGACATCACAAGAGAACACGCCCCCGTCCATTAAAGGCAGGAAATCTAACACTTCAGGATTTGCTTGCATGACGAAATGCGAATAATTTGACAAGTAATAAACTTTATAGCCGCGAGACTTTAAATTATTTATCCATTCATGAGTCCCCGCTCGTTTTGTTAAAGTTTCGCCGACTCTTGAAATAATTTTCTTGATTTCCGGCTCATTCTCAGGGCAGATATTTATAATGCTTGACCAAACTTTTTCGGGGTCGTCCCCTGCGTCGAGTCTTTCCCAGCGTCCATCGCCCCAGACTGCATTATTTAACTTTGCTATTAAATCATCTTGACCGGGGAATAATTTTTGCATATAGCCAGCCCAGTTGAAATTAATTAATACATTGCCGATGTCAAATATTATATTTTTAATCATAAAATTTTGACTCCCATTGAAGCGAGCTCGCTGATATTTTTCTTGTGATTCTCTTCATTTACCCAGCCTATAGAATTATCAAGAATTTCAATTTTACGGCCGGACTTTAACAGAGCTAAGACACTTTCACGCACACAAAACTCACTTGCAATCCCGCAGACAATTACATTATTGCTTATGACATCGCAAATTTTTTGACCAGCTTTATTTTTTGCCTCAAAAGCTGAATACTCTTCAACTGAGTCATTTGTCCCCTTGTAAAAAATATTATTCTCGTTCGGACGCTGTGAAGGATTCTTTACGTCGTTATAAAAATTTTCGTGAAGTTCAGCCCCGTGAGTATTCGCTTGACAGTGTACAGGCCAAGTCCCCCCGTTTTGAATATAACTGCAATGCTTAAGACTATGAGAGTCCGCAGAGTAATAAACTTTTATGTCATGGTGCGAATTTATGAACGCGACTATATTATTTACGGCCTCGACTGAATGACCGCAGGCAAGAGTCCCGTCAATAAAATCATACTGACAATCTACTACTAATAAATCTGACATGTAAAAAAATTTCCTTTCTTGTCTTGAATCTAAATATCAGACATATTATATAATGCAAGGAAAATATTTGAATGAGTGCAATCAAGAATTACTACAAAATTTCTTGAAACATTCCCATTTGATTAATTATTGCAAGTGAATCGCTAATTATTTGCATGAACACCGCGCACCCGGTGCCTTCTCCCAGTCTCATTGAGAGTCTCAACGGGGGATTTACATTCAAAAATTTTGCTGCGCGGATATAAGCAGGCTCTAAAGACTCATGAGAAGCGAACATAAAATCACGGCACAAATTATTAAACTTGCAAGCCAGTACAGCCCCCGCAATCGAAATAACTCCGTCAATTATAACCGGAACGCGATATAATGCCCCGCCTATAAATAATCCCGTTATAGCCGCAATATCAAGACCTCCTACACAGGATAAAATATTCATGGGAGAGTCTAAATTTTCTCCGTGAAAGTCAAGAGCCTCAAGAATTACATTTTTTTTGCGTAAAAATTGCTGATCGTTGAGTCCTGCTCCGCGTCCTATAAAATTTACATCTCGTGAATTCAAAGCCGCCATTATGCAAGCCGCCGCACTTGTTGTGTTAGCCATTCCCACTTCACCAGTGCCGATTAATTGAATTCCCTTAGATTTTGCATCATGAACTAAATTAATAGCGAATTCAATAACTTTTTTTGCTGTATCTTGAGACATTGCGCGCTCATGTAAGAAATTTTTTGTGCCGTCATTCATGAATTTATGAGTGTAAATATTTTCGCATTCTCCTAAATCTTTAACGCCTAGATCATATATTTTCAAGTCTGAACCGGCCTGACGAGCTAAAATATTTATTGCTGCGTTTTGATTCACTGCGTAGACCTGCATTAATTTGCGCGTGAACTCTTGAGGCGACGAACATACTCCCTCGTTATAAATTCCGTTGTCTGCTCCGAATAAATAAATAATTTTTTGCGAGATTAAATTTTTAACTTGGCTTGTTATGCCTGATAATTTTATTGCGATATTCTCAAGTTCTCCCAGACTCCCGGCCGGTTTAACAAATTTTGCGTGAAGTTCGCGAGTCTCATTCATTGAGTTATAATCAAGCGGCTTGATATTTCTTAAAGCGTCATAAAGATTCATTTTTTCACATTTTCACCCTGCTATATTATAAATCATTTGCGCTGATACATTTTACAGTTTACAAGAAATCACATAGCGAAATATAATAACAATAATTCATTTTCTACAAATTTTATATTATGGGAGGCATATTTTTATGAAGAAGCTGCTATTATTCTTAAGCGTAATATTTATTTTTTCGTGCGCTTTGTCGGCATTTGCTGATGATGACTACTGGAACTACGAAATTTATAAGGCAATCGAACAGCGAGTCAAGGCAAACACTCCGGCATTTCCAAAAGTTGACTTTGTTGTTACTGACTCAAAATATTCGGCTTTAGTTGTCGACATGGAAGAAGAATATTTTATCACTGACGGCAAAGATGGGCATTTAAGACAGACTCAAACTGTGAAGGACTACACAAAAGCAATTCAGGCAGCTATTGACGAGGCAAACAAGGCAGGCGGCGGGCGTGTAGTAATTCCTGCTGAAAAGGGAGCGACTCGCTCAAATCCTACAGTTTATTATACCGGCTCAATCGAAATCAAAAGCAACGTAAATTTACATCTTGAAGAGGGCACGGAGCTGCGTTTTGTGCGAAATATCTCTAATAAATATTATCCTGTTGTCTTGACAAGTTTTGAGGGCAACGACACTTATAATTACGCGTCCCCGGTCAGAGCTTTTCACGCGAAAAATATAGCTTTAACAGGTAAGGGCACTCTGAATCCTCAAGCAGATTTATTTAACTGGCAAGGCTGGAAAAATGGAATAAACGGATTCGAGAAACAATCAAAAGTTGTTGACGTTCTCGTTAAAGAATGGAGCGACAAAGCATATCCCATCGAGCGCAGATTATTGAATGACGGAGTAACGCCGCTCCCTGATAAGATTCCTACAATGGCCATAAACTGGGACAATATAGAAGAAGTTATTTACATTGATACTCCTAAAGATGTCAAGCCGCTTAAATCACTTCTTAGACCCTGCACGTTTGAGCCGTATGCATGTGAAAATATTTTAATTGAAGATATTCGCATAATTAACTCGCCCATGTGGGAAGTTCACCCGTTGAGATGCAGAAATATTTTAATTCGGGGACTCGAAATCGACTCGCACGGACATAATAACGACGGCGTAAACCCTGAATCGACTCATTATGTAATAATCGAAAACTGTTCATTCAGCACGGGTGATGACTGCATAGCGATAAAATCAGGCAAAAACAGAGACGGCTATAATCGCGGCAAAGTCGGCGGAGAGTCATGCGGAAATATCATAATCAGAAATTGCACATTTGCTGACGGACACGGCGGAGTTACTTGCGGTTCAGAGTGCACGGGCGGAATCAGTAACGTTTTTGCACATGATAATCACTTCGACAGCTTGAATTTACAGCAGGTTTTGAGATTCAAGACTAATTCATACAGGGGCGGCTTAATCGAAAATATTTACTTCAAAGACAGCACAGTCGCAAAATGTTCAAATGCCTTAATGTACGGCGAGACTCAATATACTTTAGGTTCAGCGCAGGACAAAGAAGGAGATTTAGGGCCCTATACTCCGCAGTTAAAGGGAGTCTACATGTCGAATATTACCGCAGGGAAGCCCGACGATCCAGTTAAAGCAAAGAACGCTATTTTATGGAAAGCCTACGAGCGCGCGCCCATGACTAATATTAAAGTCAAAGATGTTACAGTTTATGGAGTCCAGAACGCAATAACTTTATCGAACGTGAAAAATTTTGAGCTTCACAACGTTAAAATCAGCCTAGAGTCAGATCCTGCAAAACTTGAGACTTACAACACCGAAAAAATTGAGATCTCGGACGTTAAACTTTCAGCGGACGGCAAAGAATATAAACTCTCTGAGGGTGAACGAGTCAACATGCCCGATGATTTTGACAAGTCAAAACTTGTTACTATAACCGGAATAATTGAGACAAAAGATGCGATTTTTGCGGAGGGTAAGGGCTCATTAAATGCATTCTTAGACCGGGGGACTCTTGAAGCAGGAAATAAAGCACCTGTTATTACTCCATTTGCTGCCGAAATCAAGAAAGTAGAAGACGGCAAATATTCATTCAACGTGAAAATTTCTTTAGCAGACAAGCCCGACTATCAATATGCATACAGACCCGACACAGAAGCCGAGAATATGAACAGGGGCAATCATATTTTATCGCTCGTAGCAACAGGCCGGCCCTATGATCAGAATACTTATAATTACAACGTGAAGTGCAAAGCTGATTAATAAAAATTTTTGACTCGCATAAAATAAAGAGACAGGCTTTTGAAGTCTGCCTCTTTTGTTATATTGACTCGTGAATGAATGAATTAACTAGATAATTTTTTCTTGTTAGCTGCTTCACGTTTATTAATTTTGCGCTGATTATAAATCGAGAAAAGTATAGTAGCGACTGACACAAGAAAGAATCCTACAGCGATGGGACGATTCAAAATCTCCCAGAAATTGCCGTTATTTACGTCGACAAAGCGCACAAAATTCTGTTCACACATCGGGCCAAGTATTAAAGCTAATAAGATAGGTGAGAGCGGGAACTCATATTTATTCATTAAGTAGCCGACCACGCCGAATAAAACACAGACTCCGACATCGAAAATATTTTTATTAATCGAGAAAGCACCCAGTAACGAGACTATTAATATAATGGGATAAAGCATTTTTTTCTCGACTGATACGATTTTAGCAAAGAATCTCACTCCCGCGCAGCCGACAACTAACATTGCAAGATTCGCAAGCATTAAAGCCGCAAAGACTCTATAAACTGTAGGGAGTTCATTAACATACATCATAGGGCCTGGCTGAATTCCCTTCATGATAAATGCTCCGAGAAGTACAGCAGTTACAGCATCACCGGGGACTCCTAAAGAAAGAAGGGGGATCATTGCACCGCCTGAACAGCCGTTATTTGCCGATTCAGTTGCAGCTACACCGTTGGGAATTCCTGTTCCCCATAATTCCGGATGTCTTGACGCGCTCTTGTTAAATCCATATGAGACGAACACAGCAATATCTCCGCCGGCTCCGGGAATAGCTCCGATCATTGTGCCAATTAAGCCGCCTGATATAATATTCGGCCAAATCTGCCCGATAGTCTTTAAGTCCGGCAAAACGTTTGTAATTTTTTCCTCTGATTTCTGCTGCTTCTCTTCACCGTTAATAATTCTCTCAACTCCGGCTATGACTTCAGCAATCGCAAATAATCCTATCAAAGTCGGAATAAACGAGAATCCCGACAATAACGGCCTGAATCCAAATACAAATCTTTTAGCTCCATACGTGGGATCTTGTCCGACTGTTGCGAGTAAAAGCCCGAAAAATGCCGAGATTAAACCTTTAGAAATTGACTTCCCGGAAATAGAGACAATTACAGACAGCCCGAAAAATGCAAGCATCAACATTTCAGCACTCGTGAATTTCATGGCCATTTGAGCGACTAGGGGCGACAAGAAAGTCATAACTAACGCGCCGAGTACTCCCCCGCAAAATGATGCAAACATCGCAATTGATAAAGCCTTACCCGCTTGGCCTTTCTGACACATGGGATAACCGTCTAAAAGTGTCGCCGCAGCACTGGGAGTCCCCGGAGCATGTATTAATATTGCAGAAATCGAACCGCCGTACATCCCCCCGCAATAAATGCCGAGTAATAAGCCGATTGACGGTATTAAATCCATCCCGAACGAAAACGGAATCAACAAAGCGACTCCCATTGTTGCAGTCATTCCGGGAACTGCTCCTAATAAAACGCCGCCTAAAGCTCCTAATAAAGTCATTAAGATAACTTGCCAGCTTGTGAAGACATTTATATAGCTCTCAAGTAATAAACTCCAATTCATGCAAGTAACCCCCTTTAAAATTTGTCGACAAAGTCGCGCAGAGGCTGAAGCACGCCCATGGGAATATTTACCGTCAATAATTTATAGAACACGAACCACATTATTAACGGGACTATTATAGACACGGGGATGATAATTTTTAGATCGCGCTTCCCGATTAACAGCATTATAATAATACTCACGCACGCAGATACTAGAACATAGCCGAGTCTGTCAAATAAATACGTGTACAATACGCATAAAATTATCACGAACAGAGCAGCCGCCACGCCTTTATTTGTGAAGGGATTTATACTTGCTGAGAGTTCATTTTCCGGGTCGTCTTCAGTCATTCCGCGGGTTACTTTTATGAGAGACTGTACGAATAATATAATTGTAAATATAAACATGCCGCAGATCATAATTTGCGGAAATGTTGCAGGCTGTACAAATGCGCGCTTATGAACTCTAAATCCGGTCGTCTCGATATAAGCCCATACTTCAAAGATTAATAATATTATCGCACTGATTAGACTTGCAAAAGCCTTTGTTTGAGTCCTTCTCAAGAAAATTCACGTCCTTATCTATCATAATAAAAAATGGGCAAGACCGCGCCCTGCCCACTCAATAATTAATCATTCTTAAATCTCAATTCCTGCCGCTTTCATAGCCGCCGGTACGTCGTGTTCTTCCTGCTGTTCGAGAAATGCCTTAAACTCCGCACCGTTCATGTAAGCAATTCCAAGTCCCGCATTTGTCATGTATTCAATGAAGCCGGGATCTTTGACTGCAGCCTCGCAGGCCTTAGCAAGTTTATCTTTTTTCGCAGGATCTACACCGTTCGGAAGTCCAAGCCCGCGCCATGTTGAATATACGGCGTTAATGCCCTGTTCTTTGCAGGTGGGAATTTGGCCGAAAATTTTATTATTAATTCGTTCTTCTGCCATGAGTCCTAAGCAAATAAGATTACCGGATTCAATAAATGAACGAGCTTCAGCAAGCGAAACAGTTACGCCCTCAATGTCGACGCCCTGAGCCGCAGCCTGTACAGCCGACGCAGCACCATCCGGATAAGTCACCATTTTGAGTTCAACTCCGGCAACATTCATGAAATAACCGCCCGCAATGTGCCAAACTGAATTAGCTGACGAGCCGCCCATACGAACTTGACCGGGGTGATCTTTGCAGTATTTAATGAAGTCTGCTAAATTTTTGATTCCGTTTTTCTCCGCCCATGCTTTATTAACAGTAATTCCGGCAGGGTCAGCGTTGAGTCTGCAAAGAGGGTCATAATTTACGTATGATTTATAATCTGAGACATCAAGAGCCTTATACGTAACGAACTCAAATGTAATCATTCCGAATGTGTAGCCGTCGGGATCAGCGTCCGCAATTGCTTCATGTCCTGTAACTCCGCCCGCACCTGTCTTGTTATCGACGATAATTGTCTGGCCAAGCTGTTTTTCGAGTGCCTGACAGAAAGCGCGCAAACATGAGTCAGTACCTCCGCCTGCTCCCCATGGACATATAGCCGTGAGTGACTTTTCCGGGTATTCAGCCATAGCAGCCGAGACACTCAACACTAGAACGAGAATCATTACAAGAGCAAATAATTTTTTCATGATTGTTCCTCCTTAATATAATATAAATCGCAAAAATATATTTAGAATGTAAATTGATTATATTGTAATAAATGCAGAGATGTCAACAGACAGCCAAACAAATAATAAACCTGTTCAAACAAAAAAATATCCCCCTCCTGAAAATCTTAAGAGAAGGATATATCACACTATATGCGATTAAAATTTACATTCTGACTTTTTGCCCCTCGTGTAAAAGATGAGCACCGGCAACAACTATTATATTTCCGTCTTTGAGCTGTTCACTTGAAATATCTACAAAGCCGTTATTATGAGGTGTAGCCTGCTTTACGTCAACGCGGTTTACTACATTGTTATCACAGCGCCATACATAATTTTTATCTCCTACTGTAACAAGTGCAGTCTGAGGAATCGTGTAAACTCTTTCACCGCCTCCAAAATCTGACACTTCAACTTCTACAGTGGCATTCATTCCGGGAAGCAAAGCGACATCTTTTTGTTGAGGCATTACGGCAATTACTGGGAATGTGTTAGTGTTTCTATCAGCCTGTAAAACAAATTCTTTAACTTTCAGAGGGAATGACTTTCCGGGGATTGCGTCAAATTTTGCACGAATTGAGTCAGGTGCTGAAGAAGTCGATTTTGTCGCCCAGATAACATCATTCTCAGGGACATTAAAGACTATTTCAAGCATAGATATATCCTGTAAAATAAAAATTGTCTGCTTTGCTGTTACGTCCTGAAAACTTTCGACCATTCTATCAACAATTACTCCGTCAAATGGAGCTCTGAGTTCTGTATCTCTTAACGAGTCACGTACTGCAACAGTTGACGCCCTAGCTACATTTAATGCAGATTTAGCTACGTTCATTTCAGTTTGATATGTGTCGTAAGTTGCTTTGGGAATAACTTTTTGTTTGTAGAGATTCTCATAACGTTTGAAATTTGCCGCTGCGTTCTCGTATTGAGCTTGAGCTTGTGCTTGATTGCTTTGTGCCTGCCTTAATTGAGTCTGATAGTCGCGAGGGTCTAATGTCGCAAGTAACTGGCCTTTCTTGACTGAAGCACCCTTTTCAACGTTAATATTTTTGATAGGTCCTGACACCCTGAATGATAAATCAACGCGCCGGCCTCCCTGCAATGTTCCGTAATACTGCCATAAACCGCCCTTGCCGTTACTTTTGAGTGTAACAGTTTTTACAGGCCTTATAACTTCTTTCTGAGGGATTTCTTCTTCTTGGCCCCGCATGAACTCAAGACCCTTATATGCCCCGAATACTAAACCTACAAGAATTACTATCTCGATTAATCTTTTCACGATTTAGATCACCTTTCTGCAAAAAATTTTATTCGTCTTCGTCATCGTCATTGTCGCTGCTGTTATCGCTGTCAGGGTCAGGATTTGGAACGTTATAAGCGACCGCAGTCATAACAGGTATAAATACCATTGTGAGAACCGTGCTTACAGTGAGTCCGCCCATAATTGTAACAGCCATCGGGCCGAACATGCTGTCCCAAATTAGCGGGATCATTCCTAAAACTGTAGTTACTGCTGACATTGCAACAGGCCTTAATCTGCTGACTCCAGTTTCAACGATTGATAAATAACGATCTTTACCTGAAGCAAAATCGCTAGCTACTTGATCCAATAATACAATTGAGTTTTTAGCAAGCATTCCTACTAGACTCAGAATTCCCACTATAGAGAGAAAGTCCAGCGGTTTACGAGCTAAAAGAAGTCCGATTACAACTCCGATTACAATTAAGGGTATTGAGCCAAAAATTATAAATGGCTGTCTGAACCCGTTAAATAAGAATACCATTATTGTAAACATGAGTATTAAACACGGAAGGAATAATTTAGACATTCCATTCATTGCGTCCTTCTGGCTCTCGTCCTCGCCTCCCCATTCAAATCTATATCCAAACGGTAAGGGAATAGATTCAATTTTAGGGCGTATTCTTTCCTGCATCTCTGCGACATTAGAGCCGAGAATAACATCACTTGCTACAGTTAAAACTCGTCTTCTATTTCTGCGCATAATTACTTCATCTTCATATGAGACTGCAATATCTGATATAACCGAGCCTAATGTTACAGATTTATTTGCAGACGGCGACCATATAGGCAGAGAAACTAAATTTTCAACTCTGTTGCGTTCTTCGGGGATTAATCCAAATAAAATCGGGAGTGATTTATTTTTGTCTCTGAAGGCTCCGACTGTTACGCCTGTAGTGCCTGTTAAAATCGCATTATTTATCTTTGGACGGGTTAAGCCTAGACTCTGCATTCTATCTTTACGAATTAACGGCCTAAATACTGTAACTCGGTCATTCCAATCGAGTCTAACACAATTATGTATAGGGTCTTGTTCCATGATTTCGAGGGCTTTTTGTGCCAGCTCGCGCAGTACAACAGGATCATCACCGTAAAATCTAGCTTCTATAACAGGAGCCATGCTGGCACCCTTTGAGAATAATTTGCAGACTCCTATAACGCCGGGCATTTCTTCGTCAATAATTCGCTGGGTTTCGCTTAAAATCGCCTTAGGATCTCCGCCCTGATTGATTTCTACGAGTAATTCCGAGAATGAATTATCAGAGTCAGGAGGTGAATATGTCAGCATAAATCTTAAATTTCCGCCCCCGATTGTGCTTGTAACGTTTTTAATGTCGGGATTCTTGCGTAAACGTTCGGCGAGTTTCTCCGTCATGTCCCTCTGAACATTTATTGAAGTTCCTTCACGCTGCCATAAATCTGCGACAAAATACATTGCTGTTGACGAAGGGAAGAATACTTTTTCTATTGATGTAATTAACGTGATAAGCGAGAAAGCAAATATTATTACAACTACGGCTATTGTCATGAGTCTTCTATGTAAGCAGCCTTCAAGAAATGCCCGGTAAGCTCTGAATAATATGTTGTTATAGGGATCTCCGCCTGATTTATTATCGGGCTTAAGCATTAAATTTCCGATTACTGGTGTCGCAGTGATAGCAAATAACCAGCTTAACATCATTGATATTCCTACAACCTGAAGCAAACTCCGACAAAATTCGCCGGTATTGTCAGGAGATAACCCGATCGGAGCAAATGCAAGTACAGCTATAAAAGTCCCGCCGAGCATTGCCCATATTGAGCCTGATACTGTACTGGAAGCGGCATCTTCTGCGGATTGTCCATTTTGAACGCCGACAAGCATTCCTTCAGTAACGACTATAGCATTATCAACTAATGAACCTAAAGCGATTATCATTGCTGCGAGAGAAACTTGCTGCAGGAAAATTCCCTGTTGATTCATAACTATGAGAGTAGCCGCAACCGTCAATAATAAAACTATTCCGATAATGAGTCCGGATCTCATGCCCATGAAAACAAGCAGGACTCCGACAACTATAACGAGCGACTCAACTAAGTTAATTACGAAATCATTGACTGATTTGACAACTCCATCGGACTGCATATAAATAGGCTCAAGTTCCATACCGATCGGGCGTTCTTCTTCGAGTTCTGCGAGTCGTTTTTCTACAGCCTCACCCATAGTAACAACATTTCCGCCGGTAATTGTCGATATACCGATTCCCAAAGATGGCCGGCCGTTGAAATACATCATCATTGTTTGAGGATTCGCGTAATCACGTCTTACTTCTGCAACTTCCTTGAGTCTTATTAAATGGCCTTCAGTTCCGCCTATAACAGTCTCGCCGAAATCTTCAACGTTTAAGATTCCGCCGGTTGGATTTATTGTTACGTACTGATCGCCGTAAAAAGTTTTGCCCATTTCAGAAATAGTATTTTGTTGATTGAGAACGTCAAATATAGTATTTGAAGATATTCCCAAAGAACGCAGGCGGGAAGATGAAAACTCAACGTAAACGGCTTCTGTCTGTTCACCGATTATATTAACTTTAGCGACTTCATTAACCAGCACTAATTCTTTTTTCAGGAAATCAGCATAATCGTATAATTCTCTCATTGTGTAGCCGTCTCCGGTAAGAGCATAATATTGTCCGAAAACGTCGCCGAAATCATTATTAATTACAACTGAACAGCCAGCGGGTAAAGTAATAAGAGCGTCATTAACTTTCTGTCTTAAGACGTTCCAAACTTGAGGGAGATCTGCGGCCGTATATTCGTCCTTAATGTCAACATAAATAACTGCTTGACCGGGACTAGAACGAGTCCTGATTTTCTTGATTTCTCCCATAGCTTGAATAGCGTCTTCCATTCTGCTGGCTGCTTCCTGTTCTGCTTCGTAAACTGTAGAACCGGGATATATAATTGTAACGACAGCTGTCTTGATTGTGAAGGCTGGATCTTCAAGTTTTCCAATACTGAAATATGCAGATACTCCGCCTACAGCAACTAGAAAGCAAATGAACAGCACTACAACAGTACGTTTTATGCTCGCACGAGCAATATCCATAGCAAAAAATTCCCCCTTAAGTTATAAATTTATTTGACGACTATTTTACTCTAAATCTTAAAATAAACTCGCTTTCTCCCTCGCCTGTTTTCGCGGATTGAACAGATAAAATTAATTCATTGTCAGAGATAAACGAAAGATTATAAATATCGCCGTCAAGTTCAAAATATAGGAAATTGCCGGATTTCGTCATAGTCAACTGTCCGCTTTCTTGTATGGGCAAAGTCTCTATAATTCCTAGTGCCTCAAGAAATTCATTAGTAAATGAGAACGCAGCATTAATATTAATTGTCGCTGTAATTGTGCCGTCATCATTAAGATTTACGCCTGAAAAGTTAAGTGATGCATTATTCTTGAGAGTAAATGATAAGTACTCAAGCAATTTCAGGAATTCAGAGTCTATCTCATCATCAGCAGAAAAAATACTGGTGTCAAAATGTGCATAACCGCCGCCATCACCCGGAGCCGCGTTCCAAGTTTTAGTTAAAGCCGTCTCAATATTAAAATCAGCTTTCTTTAACGGCAAAAATGTTGAAGTCTGCACGGAGTTCCCGCTGTCATTCTTGATTATAAAAATTTTGTCGGTGTCATCAATAAAAATAATGCTTTCATTGCCGCCCGTGTCTCTCACTCTGTAAACGTCATCACATATTTGCGACAAAGTTACTTCAACGGAGGGATTTATTTTTTGCAGTAAAGTTGATTCCTCGTTCACATTGCCTGAAGAGTTCACGCTCAAAACATGAAAAGCTGACATATTAGAAACGTTATTAAATGATATTGAAGCCTCTTCAGGTGCAACAGCCGCAGCAATTTTTGAGTCACGAACTAGATAGCCGCCGCCTTGAGTCCCGTCTAATACCCAAGCACCGTCTAAAATTGTTTCAGGATCTATTAAATTAGAAGAATTCTTATTTATAACCGTGTTGAACTCGCAATCATAATTAAGATAATTTATTCGTCCTGACAGATTAATTTTTCCGTCTGAAGTCATATTTATTGACAAAGTCCCGCCGTCGGGAGTCGCTGCTGTCCATGAATCTGTGCCGTTGCCCTGTGTAGAGAGTTGAACGCCGTTAAATAATATCGGCAAATATATAGTGTCATTGCTTAAAATTATAATAGCAGTAAATTTTAGTGTGCCGCTGCTTTCTTCTACGCTGCAATCCTCAAAAAGTGCCATAGCCCTTGTTACAGGAGCATTTACAGAATTTGCTTTCTTGGACTGATTATTATATTGCTGTAAAATGTCGCTGGGAATTTCGCCGAATGCCTTAATGAACTCTTCAAGCTCGTTGCTGTCATTATTATTAGTGCTTGTTATTGTAGCTGTGCCGTTAGTTTGTGCTGTCCATGCTCCGGATAAAGCTGTGTTAATGTCTGTTATATCAACTGCAAAATTATTACTGCTTCCCCCGCAGCCTCCCGCAAAAAATATAAGAGAAATTATCAATAGGCCGATAAAAAATTTTTTATTCATGTTATATTTACCGTTACTGAAAACTTATAAAAAGTTGCAAATTAACTTTTATGTTTCATTCCTTGTTCAGCGCGTCCGTTTTTGCGCCTGTTTTGCTACTTACGTTTGGTATAACGCTCCGAAGGCTTAAATTCCCGACTAACGTATCGGTACATAATTTCTTATGCTCATTGATGGTTGAACATTTTACAGACGAAACCTTCACTTGGTTATCGCTTATAAATTTCTTCGTCCAACGGCCTATGTTCAGTTTTCAAAGGCTTACCAATGAAAGAAATTATATTCTATTCATTAGTTCGATATAAAAGCTAATTTACTAAATTTCCAGTAAGGTTTTACACCTACCTTTCTTAAAAGTTTAAAATTTTTAAGGTTTACTCACAGTTTTATAATTTTTACTTAACTGTTAGTTACCTCCCTGCTTAATTTATTGTATAAGTTGCTCCATCTTGTAAAGCTATGTCAGCACTTGCAGAAGCCGTGTTACCTGAAATATCGCAGCTTGAAGCTATGAGTGTGCCGCTAGGAAGATAAACGCCGCCGCCGATCTCTTTTGCTGTGTTGCTGGTAACTTGAGAATTATTCATTGTTATAGTTACTGATGCCAAAGCAATCCCGCCGCCCTGAAAAGCACTGTTATTATTAATTTTGCAGCCGGTAATTTCAGCCTTACCGCCCAAGAAAGCAATCCCGCCGCCTAATAAATTAACTGTATTATCAGAAATATTGCAATTTGTTAATGTGAGAGCAGCTGCCTGTGAATAAATGCCGCCGCCGCCCAATAAACTTTTATTGCCGGTAATGTCGCAGCTTATTATATTGACTTCGCCGCCGTCAAGTTTTACTCCGCCGCCGTTACTTGAATCTCCGCCCCTAATTACAAGATTTTCGAGGGTAATATTTCCTTCACATCTTATAACTCTGTCATTTGCAGCGGTGCCGTCAAGAATTGCTTTATTAGTAGTGCCTTTAATCGTGATATTTTTCTTGATGTTAATTTGCATTACCAGATTAAAATCTCCTGATAATAAAATTGTCCCGCCGTCTTGAATATGTGATACAGCGTTTTGAATGGCTGTACCGTCTGAACTTGTTATTAGGACGCTCGAAAAATTTTCAGGAACGTGATAACCCTCGCCGAGATCTACACCAGCAAAAGCACAGCCCGCCGATATAAATATTATCAACATGGCTGTAAACAAAAACTTTCGTATCATAATAAAAAATTTCCTTTCTTAGTTTAACTTGCCTAAATTGTGAATATCTCCCCGTAAAGCAAAGAAGAGGCTTAATTCATAACAAATATTATACTACATTTAAATTTAATCTCTTGAATGAGTAGTAATCATCTGTATACTCTAATTTTTACATTATAAAAACTTCATAATCATGGTCTTGCATTATATAAACGCTTATATCAGATATTTACAAGTATTATTCTCAGTAGCAATACACATTCGTAACAGCATAGTATGAACTCAAAGAATTAGAATTTGCCAAAGAACGAGAAGAATTACACCGAGCCTCAGCCATCAAATATTTATAAAGATTTCGAGTTAAGCAGCAAAGAAGAATGGGGCGTACCTTGTCCGACATGCGGAGAATTTAACGCGTCTTCATGGGAGCAGATAAAATATAAAGGCTGGATAATAGTCAATAAAGTGGACAGAAACAGATAAAAAACTAAATTTTTGTCCAAAATTCTGCTGCTTTATCATTAGGAGAAAATTCATTATTAGCACTATGAGGACGTTTAGTATCATAAAATCCGTCAATATAAGACATTATAGACTGCTTTACGTCTTCTAATTGCAAAAACTTTCGCCTACTTATTTCCTCTTTCTTCAAAAATTTAAAAAAAGACTCTGCAACTGCATTATCATATGGGCAAGCAGTATTTGAAAGTGATTGCAAGAAATTTATGCTATCAAGTAATTGTCGGA
>JAFSWW010000129.1 GCA_017444345.1 Synergistaceae bacterium
CCACCCGCCCGAAAAGACTGGCGACGGCGGAAAAACACAACAAAGGAGTCAATATATACATCGTGAAAGGAAAAATTGCCGCAATTCTCAAGACCTTACCAGAACGCCCTGGAGTTTACTTGATGAGGGACTCGGAGGGCAAAATTATTTATGTCGGTAAAGCAAAAAAACTCAAGCGCAGAGTCTCGTCTTACTTCAGGCACTCCCACGCTATTGCAAGATTAAATAAATTAGTCTCGTTAATTGATGATATTTCTATAATCCGCACTGAGACTGAAGCAGAAGCCCTAATTGTTGAAGCTAAATTAATACGCAAATATCAGCCATTTTTTAATATTGACTTAAAGATGAGTGATAGATACCCCTATGTGAAAATCACTGATGAAGACTTCCCGCGGCTCGAAATCACTAGACACAAAAGCAATGACGGAGCTTTATATATCGGCCCGTTTGTTGACGCAGGCAGCATAAGAAATCTAATGCGCTTGACTGAAAGATACTTCCCGCTTAGAGTCTGCAAATCACGAATTAACCAAGACTCAAATAAACGTCCCTGCGTTGAATATAGCCTCGGCCGTTCAATGGGTGCATGTGCCGGGCTGTGTTCACGTTCGGAATATCGCGAAAGAGTCAGCGACATAATTTTATTATTCGAGGGTAAACAGGCCGAACTCGTCGAGAGATTACACTCAAGAATGAACGAGTCCGCGAAAAATTTAGAGTTCGAGAAGGCCGCGCGCTACCGTGATACAATTCGGGCAATATGGAAATTATCACGTCAAAAAATTTCGTCAGCTCTTCAGGAAGATTTAGACAATGAAACATGGCAGGTATTAAATCGAATTCAGGAATTATTGAATCTTAAAATTTTGCCGTGGAGGATTGACGCTTTTGACATTTCTCACACTTCAGGACATGACACTTACGGCTGCTGTATAGTTTTCGAACAGGGAAGGCCAAGCCCGAATTTATACAGACGATTCAAGATAAAATCTCTTCAGGACGGTGAAATAAATGATTTCGCTTCAATTTATGAGACAGTAAAGAGACGCTATAAACATGTAATCGAGAATTCCGAGCCAGCCCCGCAATTAGCTTTAATCGATGGAGGGCCCGAACAGTTAAAATTTGCTATGAATGCAATAAATGAACTTGGCCTAAATTTGCCGTTAATAGCTCTTGCAAAACGTGAAGAGTTAATTTTTTTGCCCGGTAATCCCGAACCTTTGAGGCTTTCACGAGATGACCCTGCACTGCAATTATTTCAAAGACTGCGCGATGAAGTTCACAGATTTGTAATTACTACTCATAAGAATAAGCGTGATAAAAGATTCAGGCATTCAAGACTCGATAATATACCCGGAATCGGACGCAAGAAAGCAAGCGAGTTACTTGTAAAATTTGGCAGTGCTGAGAAAATTTCACAGTTACAGCCCGGCGAACTCGAAAAAGTCCCGGGAATCGGCCCGATCTTAGCTAGAAAAATTATTGACTCGTTGAAGGAGTAATAAATTTTATTTTTTCGCGCTATACAGTTATAATCACTGTAATTCTTTATCTTGAATATTATAAACAGGAGGAATTATTTACATGATCGACCTTAATGGCCTAAGCGACTCAGAAGTACAAGCAAGCCGCAAAAAATACGGTTCTAATGCTTTAACGGAACTCCCGCGAGAGTCTTTATATCAAAAATTTCTAGGCTCTCTAACTGATCCAATGATTATTATTTTATTGTGCGCACTCGTTATTCAGCTAGTTTTATTTTTCATGGGACGTGCTGAATGGTTTGAGCCGGTGGGAATCTTAATCGCTGTATTAATCGCGTCCGGGGTCTCGTCTTATACTGAATATCAGCAGGAAAATAAAGCATCTGCCCTCAAAGCTGAACAGGAAGCCGGAGAAATGACAAAAGTTATTCGCAATGGCAGCATTCACGAGATCCATGTAAGTGAAGTTGTAACAGGTGATTTAATTTTCCTGCAGGCTGGCGACAAAATTCCGGCGGACGGAGTAATAATCAACGGTGCTATAAAAGTAGATCAGTCTGCTTTGAACGGTGAGACAGAAGAGGCCGAGAAAATACCGGACTCAAACAATCAGGGCTATGACGTTAAAGATTTGCTAAATAAATTCTATGCATATCGCGGCACTGTTGTATGTTCGGGCGAAGGTTATTTAAAAATTTTAGTCGTAGGCGATAAAACTTTATTCGGTGAGCTTGCTCTTGAAGTTCAGGAAGAAACACGCAAGACTCCTTTACAGGTTAAACTCGGAAAATTAGCCCAGCAGATTTCAACATTCGGATATACCGGAGCAGCTGCTATTATTCTGGGAATTCTAGCAAGAACTCTCATGACTGGGAGCGCACCGGGGGATTTCTACGGATGGATGAGATTAATCGTTGACGCTATAACAGTCGCAGTTACTATTGTAGTTTGTGCCGTTCCTGAAGGCCTGCCTATGTTGACTTCAATGTTAATGTCGTTCCAGTCTATGCAGATGGCCGGCGATAATGTTTTAGTGCGAAAATTGAACGGGCTTGAGACTGCCGGGAGCCTTAATATTTTATTCAGCGACAAAACAGGAACTATTACAGAAGGAAAATTAAGTATTGCGGAAATTGCCCTCCCTGATGCTAAAGTTTATGAGTCAATTACAGCAATCCCCGCGTCAAAACTTGAAGATATTCTAATCGGCGCAGGAGTCAATAACAGTGCAAGCGTGGGCGATAATTCAGTAATCGGCGGAAATAGTACAGACCGCGCTTTGATGGCCTTATTCATGAAAGATAGTACTATGCTAGATAAAATTATGAAGGTCAAGCAGGATATTAAAGAGTTCGAGGCGTTTAACTCCGATAAAAAAATGTCGAGCCTTACTCTTATTAACGGCCAAGTCTATTATAAAGGCGCACCCGAAAAAATTATCCCCCAATGCGTAAATATTCCCAGTAAAACAAAGCTCGATAAATATATTAATTCTCAAGCTGACAGGGCCATGCGTTTATTAGCAGTTGCGAAAGATTCAGACGAGGGAATGCAATTAATTTGTGTATTGAGTATTCGCGACAATGTCCGTAAAGAAGCAGTCGAGGCTATAAAACGAGTCAGAAATGCGGGGATTCAAGTCGTCATGGTAACAGGAGACCGCAAAGAAACAGCTATAGCAATCGCACGTGAAGCCGGACTAATCACCAAACCTGAAGAAATCGCAATGACAAGCGCAGAAATGGCCGAGAAGAGTGATTCAGAGTTAAAGGCGTTATTACCAAATTTGCGCGTAATCTCTCGTGCTTTGCCTTCAGATAAGAGTCGTCTCGTTAAAATCGCTCAAGAATTAAATTTAGTTGTCGGAATGACCGGAGACGGAGTAAATGACTCGCCAGCCCTGAAAAAAGCTGATGTCGGTTTTGCTATGGGATCAGGGACTGAAGTAGCGAAAGAGGCCGGAGATATTACGATTTTGGACGACAATTTTAAATCAATCGCTAAAGCAATTCTTTACGGGCGCACAATGTTCAAGAGTATACGCAAATTTCTTGTATTTCAATTAACTGTGAATGTATCAGCCGTGTTAATTTGTTTCTTAGGGCCGTTATTCGGGCAAAATGTAGTCTTGACAGTAATACAATTATTATTAATTAATCTTGCAATGGACACTTTAGCGGCGATTGCTTTCGGGACTGAACCGCCTAGAGATTCATACATGAACGAGAAGCCCATACCTAGAGACGAAAATATTATCACTCCTACAATGTTAAGCGAAATCTTAACGGGAGCAGCTTATATCACGTTTATTTGCTTGGCCGTGTTGTTCCTGCCGCCTGTGAGAAAATTATTCATGAGCGATAATATAATTTATTTGCGTTCGGCAGTGTTCGCAGTATTCATGATGTCGATTACATTTAACGGGCTTGCTATGGCCTCGTCTAAAAATTGCGTGATAGTCATGTTATTTATTTTCTTGATGCAATATGTATTTATCACGTTCGGCGGGGATTTCTTGAGCGTTCACGCATTGAGTCTTGATTCGTGGCTGAATTGCTTTGTGCTGGCGTTTATGATTATTCCGATAAGATTACTCGCAAAGAATCCGCAAATTTTCGAGACTTTATATAACAAGTTACACAAGGCATAAATTATAAAAATTTTTCGCGGCACTCTGTGATTTTCACGGGGTGTCGTTTTTTGTTGCTGCTATATTTTAACGAGCTATTATTACACTAAAAAATTTTGCTATTAAATAATTTATTTTGCCAGCCCGAAAAAATAATAATCTCAATCTCGCAATAACGGGTATAATGTAAAACAATATAATATATTATTTATCTTAATACGTGAAAGGAGTTGTTATTTTGCCGCGCTATGTATGTATTCACGGACATTTTTATCAGCCGCCGAGAGAAAATCCCTGGCTCGAAACCGTAGAAATTCAAGAAAGCGCATCACCGTGGCACGACTGGAACGCCCGAATCTCCGCCGAGTGTTACAGCCGGAACTCAGCATCAAGAATCTTAAATCAACAAGGTGATATTATCAGAATTTGCAATAACTACGCCCATATGAGTTTTAATATCGGCCCGACTCTCTTAACATGGCTCGAAGAAAATGACCCGCTATGTTATCAAGGTATTCTCGACGCAGATAAAGAAGGCACTAAAAGATTTTCAGGACACGGCCCGGCTATGGCACAAGTTTATAATCATATAATTATGCCTCTTGCTTCAAGACGCGATAAAGAGACTCAAGTAAAATGGGGTATTGCTGACTTCAGAAAACGCTTTAAACGAATGCCCGAAGGAATGTGGCTCGCTGAATGTGCAGTAGATACTGAAACATTAGAAGTCTTAGCAGAAAACGGAATATTATTCACTGTTCTATCACCTTGGCAGGCTCAATCAGTCAGGACTATAGGCTGGGGAGGCTGGAGAGATGTCAGCGGCGCAAAAATTGACACGAAATGTGCTTATAAATGCAATTTGCCTTCAGGCCGGAGTATAGCAATATTCTTTTATGACGGCGTATTATCTCAAAAAATTGCGTTCGGCGGGCTGCTCGATGACGGCGGAGTCTTTGCACGGGAATTAATTAATGCTCATACGGAGTCAGGAGTCCCCGTTTTGTCCCATGTAGCAACGGACGGCGAATCATATGGACATCATCACAAACATGGTGATATGGCACTTGCTTATTGTCTTAACGCGCTAGATAACTCAACTGAAGCAAGACTCACAGTTTACGGTGAATTCTTATCATTTTATCCGCCCGAATCTGAAGTAAAAATTATAGAAAACTCTTCATGGAGCTGTGCACACGGAGTCGAACGCTGGCGGAGTAACTGCTCATGCGGTACAGAAAATAACTGCTCGCACGAATGGAGAAAGCCGCTCAGGGACGCAATGAACTTTTTACGCGACGAACTTGCGAAATTATACGAATCAAGCGATTTATTAATTGACCCATGGAACGCTAGAAATCGATATATTGACGTGATTCTTGACAGGAGGCCGGAAAATATTGACTCATTCTTAAAGGATAATACAGATCATAAATTAACTCATGACGAAAGAGTCAAAGTTTTATCGCTGCTCGAAATGCAAAGAAATTCGCTCTTAATGTTCACTTCATGCGGGTGGTTCTTTGATGAGATCTCAAGACTTGAGCCTGTACAAATTATGCGTTATGCAGCACGTGCTATAGAACTCGCTAAAAAATTATTTGACGTGGATTTAGAGCCTGAATACTTGAAAATTTTAGCTCAAGCACCCAGCAATATCCCGGAATTACAGGACGGCGCGAAAATTTACGAGCTGCGGGCAAAACAAGGCCGGGCAGATTTAAAGCAAATGGCCGCATATTTCGGGATTAATTCTTTATTGAGCGATTATAATTCTGAATTCTCAGAAGGCTGCTGGGACATGTCAGGAAATGCTGAAAGACTCGGAGAAGGCACGGCGGAATTTTCTGCGGGGACTGTTCACGTTAAATCACATATTACAGAAGTTGAAGGCGATTATATTTTTGCGGTAAAGAAAAATCACCCTCAGAAAGAAACGAGCCTAATATCTTGCGGAATCTGTAAGGCTGACTCAAACTCTCAAGTCAACCCGCATGAACTCAAGGCACTTTTTGACAGCCCTGACCGTGAAAAATTATTATTTGATAAATTCGGCTATGATCAATTTACGTTAAATAATATTCCCTCGAATGCAAGACACAGAGTAATTAACGAGCTATTACAGCAGGATATTGACAAGCTCGAACAAAGCATACACGGAATAGTGAACGATTATGATCAATTGCTTGAATATTTGACTCTCTTAGGAACTAAACCGCCGGCAATTATTACGACAGCTACAGAATTTACTTTGACGGCCGAAATCGTGAAAAAACTTGAGAGCCACGCCCCCGATGTTGACGGAATAAGACGGGATTTTGAGCTCGCTGCATTCTGGCAAATTAACCCCGACGAGGAACAAATTAGATTCGCATTCTCTGATTGTATAAATAGTATTCTGTCTGAAAGCTGTGCTACAGGTTTTGACGTTGAGACTCTGGAAGATTTGAACGGGCTTATAAAGTTATTCAGCGAAAAATTTGACTGGCATTTGAGTTTATATGACGCTCAAAATCTTTATTATGAATTACTCAAGCAGCAAAGGCCGATTATTAAGACTCAGCCCGAACCCTTACGCAATGCACTCTACGAACTTGGCCGGAGCTTAAGATTCTCGGATGAGTTTTTGAAGTATATCAAGCAATAAAATTTTCAAGCTCTCTGTGTTGTGCAGGGAGCTTTATAATAAATCCTTACCGCTGGAACCATTCGCGCTTACTGATAAAGCCTAGACGACTAAATTTTTCAAGACATGCCGCCCAGTTTTCCATAGGAATCCCCCTGTATATAAGTTCGTGGCCGTTGATCGTAAATATAACGCTCGCTATATTCCGAATATTTTTATTGCGCAATTTTCTCTCATAGACTGAAGGATATTCAAATAATATTACCGTCGGCACATTCTCAATTACATCAAGTTTTGAAACTCTATAGCCCGACATTCTTGTGCTTTCAAGATAAAAGCGGCCGCCCTTGTCATCGTAAAGCATTCCCGCAGAAGTATCTATAACTGTATCTATCTTTGACGTTACCATGAAAAACACGTGAATATTTCCGTCATCGTTATAAATATATGAGCCTAGATACTGAATTCTTAAGCCGTCATCAAATTTCACGTCAAATTGATTAATTTTTTCACGTTCACTAAGCAGAGACTCCAAACTAGAATCAGACTCAGAGTCAGACTCGAATAAAGCAAATGAACTCCCGCAAGATAATAATAATATAATAATTACAGTCAAAAATTTTTTCATGTGATAAATTTTCCTCCCAGTTTATAAATATTTCAGCTAATACTAGCAAAAAATTTTATTTAATGCCCGCAGCACGTTTTATATCTTCCCATTCGCGCCAGTTCTGAACCTGAATATTTCTCAATTCGTGCCACTGTCCGTTAAAATTAAAGCTCACTCGTGCAATTACCGGCATAAATTCAGACTCCGAACGAGGCATATTTATATAACACTCGGCCTTAATGGGAACATCTGCTATTATCTCACGCATTCGAGTCTCTTCACGCCCTATCAGCCATTTTGAATCAATAAATTTATTGCCCTTGTCGTCAAAAATTTCTGAGTTATCGGCCCTGAAAATCATATCTTCTTTTGAGTAAACTATAAAGCAAAACACTATAGAGTCCTGACTCCTGAATGCTCCTTTGAAACTCACGCGCAAAATTTTGTCATAATTACTAAATTCGAACCGGTTATAATAATATTCATCAGCCTGTGTGATTGAGCATAGACTCACGAGAATTATAATCAGCACAAAAAATTTTTTCATACTATTTATTAGCCCTCCTTACTGTGTGAAATTATATATTAAATATTTTGCAGGTTATCAAGACTCTTAGCAAACCCGCCCGCCGATTATGTAAAAATTTGCGGTTTATTAAGCCCGCCCAGTAATATTATTTTCTTAGCAAGTCCGCCCGTAATTAACAAGTCCGTCCGCTGCTTTCATGTAAAAATTTTGCGATTTATCAAGCCCGCCTCGTAATATTATTTTCTTAACAAGCCCGCCCATATTTAACAAGTTCCCCCGCTGCTTTCATGAAAATTTTGCGATTTAACAAGCCCGCCCGTATATAAATTTTTTATCATGATTAAATTACTTCACGCGCTATATTATAATAATAAATATTTTTGTGAAGGAGTAAATATAAAATTGTTCTCGATAAATTTCAAGAAAATACGTGATTATCTCGCAAAATTCATTAAGCCTTCTCTATATTTGAGCGGACTTAGCGACGTTATAAAGCTCTGGCAGGGGTCAGACACTAAGGAACGGGGTATATTATTATTAACTTTTTCGCCGATGTTCTTATGTCTGGGCGGGTTCGTGTTCGCTATTATACATTTTGTATTATTCATATTGCCGTCATTCTTGTTTAGTTTATTAGGCTGGGGATTATTAAGCACTATATTCGGCTACGGTGGCAAGTATTTATACAAGCATTTAACGGGTCATGAAATCAAAGCGAGCGGCAAAATCGACCCCGATATTATTGACGTGCAGTATAAAGAAGAAATTATCACAGTGAATGACGATGAGGACTCAGACGACGACGAAGAAATTATCATAGAAGACAAGCCCAAGACTAAACGCAAAAAAAATGTCCAGTGATAAATTAATTCGATTCAGCATTACCGTGCCGGAAAATTTATTAAACGAGTTCGAGTCAAATTATTACGCTGAAAATATGCCGAATCGTTCTGAATCAGTCAGAAATTTAATGCGGGCTTATATATCGTCCGAACGCTGGAAGGCAAATAACAAAGAAATTTGCGCAGTGATTACTATAATTTACGATCATCATATTAACGAATTGACCGGAAAATTAACGGCTGCTCAACACGATAACGGATCTGTCATAATTTGCGCGACTCATGTGCATTTGAATCACGATTCCTGCCTTGAGTGCATAATCACAAAGGGACTCGCAAGTGAGATACAAAAATTTATTGACTCGCTTAAACATATTCGGGGCATTAAGAGCCTAAATTTTAATATTTCAACGGAGATATAATAAATGCGTTACTTCATAGGCGTTGATTTAGGAACATCGAGCGTTAAATCTCTATTAATGAACGAAACCGGCCAAGTACTGGGCATTTCTTCACGCGAATATGACATAATCAAGCAAAAATCTTCATGGGCAGAACAGGACATTAATTTATTATGGCAGAAGACAAGCGAGACTCTTTCTGAACTTGCTAATAAATTTAACTCAATCAAGCATAATATAACCGGCCTGAGTTTTTCCGGACAAATGCACGGATTAATAGCTCTTGACAAAAATTTAATCCCCGTAAGAAATGCTATTATCTGGGCAGATCAACGTTCAAAAGAGTCCATAAATTTTATTGAGAGAGTCATTCCTGATTACCGCGAAATTATATTTAACTCACTGAGCACGGGATTTCTTGCTGCGTCTTTAATATGGCTTCGAGACAACGAACCGGAAAATTACGAGAAAATTAATTATATAATGCTCCCTAAGGATTATATAAGATTCAAGATCTGCGGCGAACTCGGTACGGAAATTTCTGACGCTTCAGGGACGGGTTTATTTGACACTGCAAAACGTGAATGGGCATTTGACATCATAAAAAAATTGAATCTCGACTCAAAAATTTTCGTGCCCTGCAAAAATTCATGGGATATAGCCGGAGAATTAAATAAAGAATGCGCGGATTTGACCGGACTCCCTGAAAAAATCGCGATAATTTACGGCGGAGGTGATACACTCGTTCAGGCAATAGGCAACGGGTTAATAAATAGTTCGCTTATATCAAACATAGGCACGGCGAGTCAATTATTATGCGCAGTGAACAGGCCTTTACACGATAAAAATTTTCGCACGAACACTTTTTGTCATGCAGTACCAAATAAATGGCTCTTAATGGGTGCGAACTTAACCGGCGGAGCAGCTTTAAAGTGGCTGAGAAATATTTTAAGCATTCCCGACTATGAAACAATGACTAATTTAGCACTAGAATCAGAACCGGGCGCAAAATATTTATTATTTCTGCCATATCTAAACGGTGAAAGAACTCCATATAATGACCCTAATGCGCGGGGTATTTTTTTCGGGCTGAACATGAATCACGGACAAAAGGAATTTATACGCGCTGTAATGGAAGGTATAATTTTTGCACAAAGGCAGACTCTCGAAATTTTTGCGGAAATGGGATTAAATTTTTCGCGTGTGATCTCGTCAGGAGGCGGAGCAAAGAGTGCGGCATTTCGTGAAATAATTGCTAACGTCCTAAATTGTGAAGTAATCACAAATAAAATTCATGAACAGGGCTGTATAGGCGCGGCAATTTTAGCAGCAACAGGCACGGGGACATTCAAGACAATTAATGAGGCCTGCGAAAATATTATAAAATTTGACGATTCTATAACATTCCCAGACCCCGAAAAAATTAATATTTACGACGAAATTTTTACGCGTTACAAGAAAATTTATCCGGCAAATAAAAATTTATTTCCGCCAATCATCACGCATTAATTGAGCCTTACTGCATGGGCCGTCGTCAAATAAATCAACGGGCTTTTTTTCGCGCTGTAATGCGTCTGCTAACTTTATGAATCTTTCTGCGGCAACTTTCGGACTCCATTCTTCTGAAATAGTCTTATATGCTGCCCTGCCTAGTTCTGAAATTTTTGCGGGATTCGACAAGAGAGTTATTACTTTGTCCGTTAAGTCGTCAATATCTTTATCGCGGAAAATTAAGCCATTTTTGCCGTCTCGCATTAAATAGGGAACTGCGCCGATTTTTTCGCCGGCAACAACAGCACACGCAGAATTCATTGACTCATTTAGCACACAGCCCCAGCCTTCACCGGAGTCAGACGTGAATAAATATATTTGCGAACGTTCCATATATTCGCGTATTTTGTCAGTGTGCATTGCAGGGAGAAGCTCTACACAGTCATTGAGATTATACGAGTTTACGAGATTTGAAAGAGTTTCGCTCATTTCGCCAGAGCCTATAACTCTCAGCTTGAAAGGAATTTGACGAGACTTTAAATTTTTTGCTAGTTCAATTGCTAAATCCGGGTGCTTCCAGTTAATAGCTCTCCCAGCCCATAAAATAGAGTTTGATTCTTTACGTGAAATTAATTCGTCAACGTCATTATAATATCTTGTCTCAGGAAAATAGCCCCATTTGTATGCTTTATTTGCGTAATAACCGAGCTTGTAAAAATCCATTGAAGCAAATGCACTCGCACAAAGTAAATAAATTTGTCCGTTTTCAGGGCGTGCGTGAGAACCTTTATATTTACGGCGCATGACATGTCTCTTTAACGGAGAAAAACGCGACGCAAATATACTTGCCATTTTCCCAAGTGCATTCGGTCCCATTCCGCTGCTTTTGCTTTTAAAGAGTCTTTCTGCGTATTCAAATAATATTTTGCCGGATCTAATTCTCTGCTCGATTATGTCCCATGATAAATATGCTATTCCGATTACATAGTCAGATTCAAGAATTAATTTTTTTGCAAGCTGCATATTTTCTTGACTCTCGTAGGCTCGAATAACGAACGGCATTTGATTCAAGTCGTCTATACCCATCGCAAGAAATCCCTTGCCGAAAGGTTTTGTAACAATCACTCTATAGTCATCGCCGAAAAATTTTATAAACTCCCGCGCTAATGATAATTGATAATGACTCAACATATTTGTTAAGAATACAAGTTTCATTAAATCACGTTCCTTTCTTAAATATAAATATCAGCAAAAAAAAAATTCCCCCTGAACATTTTATCAGAGGGACGAATAAATTTCTTTACTCTAGGCCATATTCACGCAATAACTGCCTGTAACGCTTCTCAACTTCATCAACTCTAGGCTCTTGACGTTTAGGAGGCTGCGGAGTACTTTGCGGAATTGCTGCCTGCGGAACTGGTGCGCTGATTTGCTGGGCTGGGTGATGCTGTGCCTGTTGTTCTCTAGGACCTGAAGGACTCTCGCTCTCTTGATACTGCCTTCTCGCCAAATAAGACTCATCCTGTTCAACAAGAAACAATCTCGGCCCGGTCGGATCTTCATCTGCTGCTGTATAACTCCCTCCATGCAAAGGACATGAAGCACTCGGAGCCTTCCCCCTCGGCACATATAAAGGCACTGCCGGACAACCTGAACGCGCCAAATATCCCGAACTCCTGCAGATAGAAATTTTTGATACTTCTACCCATTCAGGAGGCTGGGCAAAATTCGCCGGAGTCGCTAATTCCTGCACGGCATATGTCATAAATTTTTTCCAGATTGGAGCTGCCATAGTTCCGCCAAATGCACGCCGTCCCATTGTTTTGTGATCATCGCGTCCGACATAAACCGCCGTAGTTAAACCCGGTGCGCCTCCTACAAACCACGCGTCTATGAAATCATTTGATGTTCCTGTTTTGCCGAAAATATTTACTTTAGGAAGTGCTGCGGGTCTTCCTGTTCCTGCTCTGACTGTATCTTGTAACATTGAGCGTATTGAGTAAGCAGTCTCCGGCCTCATTGCTTGAGTCGCTGCCGTTTGTCTCTGTTCTAAAATATTCCCGTCCCTGTCTTTGATTTCGCGAATCATTAACGGAACTATTCTTTTACCGCCGTTATTAAAGCAATTGAACGCTACGGCCATTTCCAAAGGAGTCAAACTCGCAGATCCCAGCGCGACCGATAAATCACTAGGCAAATATTTTGTCTCGATTCCCATAGCCCGGGCCATTTGCACAATTGCATCAGTGCCTATATAAGCAGCGACTCTTACAGCTACAGTATTTAGTGATTTCGTCAAAGCATTCTGTACAGTAACTTCTCCCGAATATCCCCCGCCCGAATTGTGAGGCGACCACCCTTTACTGCCTGCACGCTTGCCGAATGTTATAGGAGCGTCGAGAAAATGATCACTCGCATAAATATCTTCCTGCATTGCCGCAGCGTAAACTATAGGCTTGAAACTTGATCCCGGCTGTCTCATTGCTTGAGTTGCGCGGTTGAATTTGCTTTCTTTGAAGTCCTTACCTCCGACGAGTGCGAGAACTTCTCCCGTTTCTGACTCAATGCAGACTAATGCGCCCATAATATTTTCCTTGAGTCCCTGTATTGACTCGCGCGCTTTGTCCTGAAGTCTTACATCCAAAGTAGTATAAATCTGCATCCCCCCGCTGTAAACTTCATCACGGCCGTATTTAGGCAATAAGTCATTAAATAACAAATGCGACACAAAATAGGGAGCTCGGTTAAACTCTTCAATTTTATTGACTCTGCGTCTGAACTCTAATTTTTCGTTATAAGCTGCCTCTCTCTGTTCGTGAGTTATCCAGCCCAGAGTCTCAAGTCGGCTCAATACATAATTTTGCCGCGATTTTGCGTTATTTATATTGCTTAGGGGGTTATAGCGTCCGGGGTTTGCTATGAGTCCGGCCAAGATTGAAGACTGCGCTAAATCTAAATCCTTTGCTGACTTGTCAAAATAAGTGCGTGCGGCTGTCTCTACTCCCCATGCTCCGTGACCGAAATTTATAGTATTCAAGTAAAGCTCTAAGATTTTATCTTTTGAGAATAATTTTTCGAGCCTCATTGCTATAATAATTTCCTTTGCTTTACGGGTTATGCTTTTCTCGTGAGTCAAAAATAAATTTCTCGCTAATTGCTGGGTTATAGTGCTTGCTCCCTGAACTTTGCCCTTTTCGATTATGTCAGTCCATAGGGCGCGCATGATTGAGCCGATTCTGATTCCTCCGTGCTGATAGAATGCCGAGTCTTCAGCTGCTAAAACACTTTGCACAAGCCACGTAGAAATTTCGTGCAGTTCAACCGGCGTTCTATTCTCGATAAATAATCGCGCAATTACTTCACCGTTTCTATCATATAAGATTGACGGGAGGCTGCTTTTAGGATTAGCAAGTTCTACCATGCTGGGCAAGTCTTCAGAGAGTTTTACGACGTACCAAGCGACTCCGGCACTTACTGCACCAGCTGCTAACAAGAATATTAACAGAATCGACATGAGAAATATTTTAACGATTGAGAAACTTTTTTTCTTTTTCTTTTTCTCGGCGGGGCTGGGCTGTTCAGGAAGCGGGCGTTTTCTAGGGGCGATTTTGCGTTCAAATTCTGCTTGCTGTCTCTTTGCACGTTGAGCAGGAGCCGGCCCAAATAAAATTTCGTCGGGATCTATTTTGATTCGTCTATTATTATTATTTCGTTCGTTCATTTGACAATTACCCCTTTATGTATTATGACGCAATAATATTATCACACACGCGGGAAGATTCTTATTATGCCGCCTTTGCGTTCACTCTTAGAATCGTGCAAATTTTTCAGACTGAGCCATTTATATTCGCCGTAAGTTACAGTTAAGACTCTTATATCATTATCAATAATTTCATAGCCGGCCAAGTTGAACCAGTGCCAGATAAAATCTTCAAGTTCTAAATCATGATGATTCAGCAATAAAAACGGGACGAGAAAATTATTATTTATCTGATTAATTACAGCGCGCGAAAAATTTTCGTAATCGACTCCGCCTGAAAGTCCCTCAAGAGTCAGCGAGTTATTATTTACGTCGTGAAAGTAATCATACAGCCCGCAAATATAAGTCTCAAGAAAATCTATTCCGTGATAACGCGGAGTCAAATAAGGCTTCATAACTTTTGCGAAATTCACGAAATCCCAGCGAGATAAATTTTTTGAGTCGTGATCGTATAAATTTTTATATTTTCCTTGACGGCTTAAATAAATGCACACGTCGCACGCAGTAACAGCAGCACAGCCGCCCATGTTCATATCCCATTCAGGGAGCCAGTCTTGATTCCCGCCCGGTGTACCTTCTATAGTGAAGTAATCTAAAACTTTTTTTGATTCAAATTTCAATGTAAATATTACTCCTCCGATATAAATATAATAGATAAAAATTTCACATATTTTATAGCGTTAAAGATAATCAAGCAAAATTTTTTTAGTGAATGAGCGAGTCTTTTCCCCGTGTGAATCAGCAAAAAATTTCGTGTAAAAATTTATATATTTATCCGTGAATCTTCTCGCAAAAAAATAAATACATAGCAAAAATTTTATCTCTATAAAGTGTTACAAATAAATTGATTAGCTCAACTTTTTGTATTAGTAAATGTATTAGTAAAATCGCCTTATTTTCTCGTGAAGTCATGCAAAAATTTTCATGGATTCATTATAATATTTTTCCTGAAAAATTTAGCGTGTAATTATCATTGAATGAGTGAATCCCGGCCGCAAAATTCTCCCCCCGCACTCGTCTTATTTGTGATTCATGTTTTCAGCAACGCAGCCCGTTTATTAGTGCCGCAAAATTTCTCACAAGAATTTTTCTTTATGCCTCACACATATATAAATCTTGTGATTCACGTTTTTAGCAACGCAGCCAGTTTATTAATGCCGCAAAATTTCTCACTCTAACAAAAATTTAATACTGTGTTAAAATATTCGCGTTAAATCCTGATTTATAATAATTTACAGAAAGAAGGAAAATTTTTATCATGGCGGATATAGTCGGACTTACTTGTACACAATGCAAGAGAAGAAATTATACAACGACTGTGAACAAGAAAAAGCAGTCAAAGAAGCTCGAACTCAAGAAATATTGCAAGTGGTGCAATGCGTCAGTAATTCACAAAGAGTCTAAATAAATTTTTTAAGACTGTTGCGAAAGATTTAAACCTGTTGTAGAATTTGCAAGGTTAATCCAAGAAATAAAATTTTTACGCAGGTCCGTGGCTCAATTGGCAGAGCACTGGTCTCCAAAACCGGGGGCTGCAGGTTCGAGTCCTGCCGGGCCTGCCATTTTTTTATGAGGTATATATTAGAACAATGGCAAAAGCAACTACAGAGAAACCATCAAAGCTGGCTTCATTGAAAAATTTTATCCGTGAAGCAAAAGCAGAGCTAAAGAAAGTAACCTGGCCCACACGCAGGCAAATATGGTATTGGACGCTCGTCGTGATAGTCTTCACGCTTTGTGTGTCGCTATATTTGGGACTGATAGATTTTCTTCTTGCGTGGTTATTCCGTACGCTGCTGGGTTAATTGAGAGATGCCGGGAGATCGCCGATGGTACGTTGTGCAGACGTACGCGAGTTATGAGAAAAGGGTCGAGGCTGATATTCGCCAGCGCATTACAGCAATGAACATGCAGGACAAAATTTTTAATGTACTTGTCCCGACAGAAACGCGAATAGTTATTAAAGACGGTAAGAGCCGCGAAGTTACTAGAAAATTATATCCGAGTTATGTTCTTGTTGAAATGATTTTAGACGAACAGTCTTGGTATGCAGTGAGACACACTCCGGGCGTTACCGGATTTATCGGAGCAGGGACTCACCCTATGCCTTTATCGCCTGAAGAAGTAGAGAGAATCATGTCCGGAATGAAGAAAGATTCAGACAAGAAAATAGAAATTGACATAAAGCCGGGCGATATGGTAAGAGTTATTGCAGAGGGTGAAATGAAAGGATTCACAGGCCCGGTCGTTGAGATAAACGCGAAAAAGGGCAAAGTGAAATTTAAGAGTGAAGTTCTCGGCGGTGCAGTTCTTGAGACGGACTACAAAGCATTAGAGAAAATATAGTATTATAAGCAGAAAGGAAAATTTTTATCATGGCTAAAAAAGTTGTGGGGCAGGTAAAATTGCAATTACCCGCCGGCAAAGCGACTCCTGCGCCTCCTGTAGGGCCTGCACTTGGTCAGCACGGAGTAAATATAATGGAGTTCTGCAAACAATTCAACGCAAAGACTCAAGATCAGGCGGGATTAGTAATTCCTGCTGTAATCACTGTTTATGCTGACAGAAGTTTTTCATTTGAGTTAAAGACTCCTCCCGCTGCAGTATTATTAAAGAAAGCCGCAGGAATCGAGTCAGGTTCAGGAGTTCCGAATAAGACAAAGGTCGGCAAAATCGCCCGCGCAAAAGTTAGAGAAATAGCAGAACTCAAGCGCAAAGATCTCAACGCCAACGACACAGAGGCAGCAATGCGAATGATCGAGGGCACAGCGAGATCTATGGGACTTGAAGTTGTTGATTAATTGAAAAGTGGAAGAGTATTTCACTCGTTAATTACCACTAGGAGGTTATGAAATTATGAAACGCAGCAAGAGATACAGAGAAGCCGCCGCTAAAATCGAAACAGGAAAATTATACGGTCTTCGTGAAGCAGTAGAGTTATTCAAATCTGTAGCAACGGCAAAATTTAATGAAAGCATAGAAGTCCATGTACGTTTAGGGATTGACCCTAAGCACGCAGATCAGCAGGTCCGCAGCACTGTATCACTTCCTCATGGGACTGGAGTAACTAAAAAAGTTTTAGTCATCACTCAGGGCGAAAAAATGAAGGAAGCTCAAGACGCAGGGGCTGATATAGTCGGCGGTGAAGAACTTGTACAGCAGATTCAAGGCGGATTTATGGACTTTGACGCAGTAATTGCTACACCTGATATGATGAAATCAGTCGGTCGTCTCGGTAAAGTCTTAGGCCCAAGAGGTTTAATGCCCAGCGCAAAAACTGGTACAGTAACATTTGAGCTTGCCGACGCAGTTAAAGAAATCAAAGCAGGCCGAGTCGAATTCAGGGCAGACAAGACCGGAATCACTCACAATGCAGCAGGCCGAAAAGATTTCACGACTGATGATTTATTTGACAACGTGAAAGCCCTTCTACAGGCAATTTATAGAGCCCGCCCCGCATCAGTTAAGGGAACTTATGTGAAGAGCATTGCAATAGCTCCGACAATGGGCCCGGGGATTCCTGTAGATACTGCAGCAGCACAGAAAGAATTAGCACTGTAATATAAAATTTTTCATTCTGACTGAAATATATATTTATTTATTCCTAAGACAGCAGGAGTCTTTATGACTTAATAAATTAATAAATCCTGCTCAGGAGAAAAATTTAGCGCGATAATAATTACTTCTCCTGTTTATAGTGTAAAATAGGGGAAGTTTTTGATTTTATTAAGGAGGTGAAATAAGTAACATGCCGGCAAAAATAAAATATGAACTCGTTGACAGTTTAAGAACAAAGCTAGAGAAGGCAAAAGCTGTCTTTGTAGGTGAATATCGCGGAATGACAGTCGCACAGAGTACGGCACTTCGCGCAAAAGTTCGTGAAGCAGGCGGAGAACTCAAAGTCGCAAAAAATACTCTCTTCGCAATCGCCATGAAAGAAGCAGGTTTGAACGCTCTTCCTGAAAGCATGATGAAGGGGCCGAATATTTTCGCGTTATGCTATGATGATCCCGTGAGTGTCGCAAAAGTCCTTAAGGAGTACGTAAGCGATAAGACTCAGAAGGCTTTTATACTCAAGGGCGGACTGTTAGAGACCCAGTTATTAGACCTGAATCAATTATTAGCACTCGCAGATCTGCCTTCAAAGGAAGTTATGCGCGGTCAAGTTGTCAGGACTATCGCAGCGCCGTTATCGGGACTCGTCAACGTGTTGTCGGGTACTATCAGAAATTTTGTTACATGCCTTGCCCAGATTCGCGACAAGAAACAAGAGGGCGAAGCAGCGTAAAATTTATTATTATATTAATATTAATCGGAGGAATTTATTATTATGACAAAAGAAGAAATCATTCAGGCTATTGAAACAATGTCAGTGCTTGAGCTTTCAGAACTCGTGAAGGCTCTTGAGGAAAAATTCGGCGTATCAGCATCAGCAGCTCCCGTTATGATGGCAGCCATGCCCGGTGCAGCAGCCGCAGCCCCCGCAGCAGAAGAGAAGACAGAATTTGATGTAGTCTACAAAGCAGCAGGCTCAAACAAGATCGCAGTAATTAAAGTAGTCCGCGAAATTACTTCACTGGGACTCAAGGAAGCAAAGGAACTCGTTGACAACCCGCCGAAGAACATTAAAGAGGGCGTATCCAAAGAAGAGGCCGAGGAAATCCGCAAGAAACTCGCTGATGCAGGAGCCGAAGTCGAAGTTAAGTAGCAAGATTTGTTATAGGGGCTCATGCTTTAACGAGCTCCTTTTGTTTATATTTATATTCAAGAACGGAGGAAATTTTTATAATGAGCGCGCAAAAAAATAATAACTCTCCGAAACCGGCCGACAAGAAAAAGCAAATTTTAATCGGCGTAATTTGTGTAATAGTCCTGCTTAATGTTATGTGGACTGTTATGCAGAATAAATTTACTCCAAAACTTGACGAGTTCAAGAAAGAAGTTAATACGGCCATTGCTGCACTTGACGAGAGAATCACGAAAATCGAGAAAAGCGGCTTCACTGATGTAGAGAATATCAAAGCCGAGTTTGAATCATTAAAGCAGATTTCTGAAAGTTTATCAGAAAGATTAACTCAGTCGCTCAAATCAGAAGAAGAACAGCTTGAGAGTCTCGAAGCTCAAGTAAAGGCTCAGCGTGAAAGAGTCGAGGCAATGAAGAAACTAGCGAAATAAAAATTTTATCGTCTCATCACACCTCCTTTAGAAAGAGTCCCGGTTAAGCATTAATCACTTGGCCGGGATTTCTTTATTATAGCTTGACTCGTGTGCAATAATATATTTATCTACAATGCAATCATATTACAGGAGGATTTATTAATTCCCATGAAGAAAGATTTAGGCGTTTTACCGGCAGTGTTTCCTATGCCCGTTTTAATGGTCGGAACTTACGGAGAAAATGACACAGTTGACGTTATGAATGTCGCGTGGGGCGGAATTTGCGGAGAAGACAAAATCGCATTGAACCTCGCACCGGATCGCAAGACTCTGGCAAATATTCGTGAGAGAAAGGCTTTTACTGTAGCACTTGCAGACGAGGCTCATATAAAAGAAGCTGACTTTTTCGGAATCGCAACAGGCAACAAAATGCCCGATAAATTTGCAAGAACAGGTTTTCACGCGGAAAAAAGCAAAAATGTTGATGCCCCTGTTATCAGCGAACTTGCTTTAACAATGGAGTGCGAATTACTGGAAGCCCGCGAAATGTTTGGAGAAATTAGAGTCGTCGGCAAAATCGTAAATGTAATAGCAGACGAGAATATTTTAAACTCAGCCGGAAAAGTTGACCCAGCGAAATTAAAAGCTGTCATGTTTGATCAATATAATATGGACTATTACGCGACTGGTGAAAAAATTGCTAAAGCATGGAACGCCGGAGCAGGTCTCATGAAGAAATAATAAAATTTTTTGCAGCGGTTCTCACTCATACAAGCAAGAGCCGCTGTTATTTATTCAAGTTCTGAGTAAATTTGCAGTCTGTTATCAAGTTTAGTATTTCTTTGCGAGATCTTATTATTGATTACAGCGCAGTAAATAGCCTTCTCTTCTCCTACTAGAGTTAATGACTCTTTCGCGCGCGTTACTCCCGTATAAAGTAAATTTCTCTGCAGCATTATATATTGAGACATCATAATGGGAATTATAATTTTTTTGTATTCGCAGCCCTGTGATTTGTGTATAGTTATGGCATAAGCAAGCACTAAATTTTCAAGCTCTGAATACTCATATTTTATATTACTTCTAAGCTCGTCAAAATTCACTGTCAGAGTATTATTAAACTTGTCAATATAAGTTATTATGCCTATATCTCCATTATAGACGGCCTTATTATAATCATTCTTTATCTGCATAACTTTGTCATTTATTCTGTATTGAGTCTCCCCGCGCTGAATCACATAATCAGGATAATAAATTTCAGGCACGTTAGGAAATGGGTTAATTGCGTCCTGAATCAACTTATTTAAATTTGTTACGCCTATAATTCCCTTTCTCATCGGTGAAAGAACTTGCACATCTGCCCAGCTCTCACGATTATCCGGCGGCATGTTCTCTTTACAGAATTTAATTATATAATCTGCGGCAATCTCTGCGTCTTCTATAGGTGTAAAGAAAAAATCTGATTCCTTGTCGTCATTAAGATACGGCATGAAACCATCATTTATTCTGTGAGCATTAATAGTAATTTTGCTGTCCTGTTCCTGCCTTTGAATGTGCTGTAATGCATAATAGGGGATAATTTGAGAGTTAATCATGTCTGCTAAAACTTTTCCGGGCCCTACGCTCGGCAACTGGTCAATATCGCCTATAAAAATTAATTTCATTCCGACCGGTACAGCTTTTAATAAAGTGTAAAGCAGATTTATATCAATCATTGAGGCTTCATCAATTATTAATACATCGCCGTCAAGAGGTTCGTTCTCGTCGTGTTCAGCATAACCGGGGAATCTTATTCCTACGAGTCTATGTATAGTCTTTGCTTGATGGCCTGTTACTTCTTCTAAACGCTTGGCCGCCCTGCCAGTGGGAGCAGCTAATAAAATTTTCCTGTGCTTATCTTCTGAGAGTTTTATTATCGCCCTCACAGCTGTAGTCTTACCAGTTCCCGGCCCTCCTGTAATAATAAACACTTGATTATTCATTGCTTGAGTAATTGCCTCAATTTGTTCGTCGCTCAAATCAACGAGTTCGCCGTTTACTAAAATTTTACCGTTGACACCCTTTTTTACTTGTTTATTAGTAATCTTTCTGCCGGATTTAACGTTGAGAATCTTTATTAACTTTTCAGCCGAGCCATTTTCAGCGTAATATATATAGGGCAAATAATAAGAATCGCCCTCAATTTTGATTAAATCATCGTCCTTTAACTTATACAAATGCGACATAATTAATGATTGGGGAATCTCTAAGATCTCGGCGGCCTTGATAATTAATTCGTCCTTACGCGCAAAACAGTGTCCATCATCAGCAAATTTTTGAAGAGTGTAAATTATTCCCGATCTGATTCTTGACGAGTGTTCTTTGCCGAATCCCATTTTAAAAGCGGCCCGGTCAGCAGTCTTAAAGCCGACTCCCTCAATTTCGATTAATTTATATGGATTCTTTGTGAGAACGTCTATACTTTGTTCGCCGTATTGCTTGTAAATTTTCATTGCTAGAGAAGTACTCAAATCACGACCCTTTAAGAAAATCATAATGTCCTGAATCTTTCTATATTCTTCCCAGCTTTCTCGAATCATAGCAAGTTTTGACTCGCCGATTCCGGGAATTTCAAGCAATCTATCAAGATTTTCATTCATAATATTTATTGCGTCATTGCCGAATTTGTCTACTATACGGCGCGCCATTTCCTGACCTATACCCTTAAATAGTCCGCTCGCTAAATATTTTATGATACTGTCTTCAGTGGCCGGGTAAACTTCTTCAAAGCTGTCAAACACGAATTGACGGCCATATTTGGGATTTACTTTCCATTCACCGCGAAAATCAAAAGTAGTATCAGGGTGAGGCTGCGGCATGTGTCCTACTACAGTTATATAGCCATAGTCATCATTATCGCATTTGAGAACACTATAGCCGTTCTCTTCATTGTGAAATGTAACGATTTTAATTAAACATTTGCTGAGTTTTTCCATTTATAAATTATATAACCTTTCTTTATTGCTTGATTGCTTTATTTATTATTTCATGTTTTGCGCTAAAATATTTTCAATGGACTCATCACGTCCGCAGTAAAATCTAAATTCGCATTCCCTGCAGGTCTCGTGAATATTCGTGCGACTGTTAAAATTTTTGCCGCGAATCTGCTTTATAATCTCGTCAAAACCGTTAATTATTTTGCTGGCTTCTGACTCGTCATAATTATAAACAATTTCCGGAGATGTGCCGCTGTCGAACATGTAATATAATTTCAAGCTGTCAATTTTCTGCCCGGTCGTCTGTGAAAATATATAAGCGTAAATATTTAACTGCCGCCTGTGATTTTCGAGCCTGATTCTATCATGATTAATATTTATATTCGGCTTTGTACCTGTTTTGAACTCTATAATTTCGAGCCTGCCGTTATTCACGCAAATTAAATCAGCCCGCCCGTTAATTATATAATCATCGCGTATAAATTTTAATTCACGTTCTGACTCTCTTATGCCCGACCAGTCATTACCGCGCAAAATCACGTATCTTATAACATGTCCGAGCGCAATTTCTCTATCTGCCTTTGTGAGAGTCCCCCGTTCAGTCTTAGAAATCGCAATATAATCATTTTCCAGCCAGTCAGAAATAACCTGCTCATTAATTTTATTTTCTTGACCGTTTATTATTGCCTTGTGAATGTCATCTATAACTGAATGCACAAGAAGGCCGATTAATTCATATTTTGATTTATTCGGGGTAAATTCAAGCTCGCGATAAAATTTATATTTCATAGGGCAGGACTCATAAAGCAGTATATCAGAAGTAAACGAGTAAATTTGCTTGATTTGCGAGTCCCTATTCACAGAAATATTTATATTTTCGGGATTAAATGACTCGTCGGCATCATCGAGAATATTATAAGCGGCCTCAAAATATTTTGACGGAGTATTATCGTCTTCTTTGCAGGTCAAAATCAATAAATCACGGGCGCGCGAGAATGCAACATAATACAATCTCCAGAAATCAAAATAGTCTATCAAATTTTCCGGTTCAAATTCGGGACGCTTGAAATATTTTGACTCAATATCTGAAATAATTTGCTCGTCAAGTCCATCATGCAAGCCAGAATCCGGAGTGTTATACAACGAGTCAACGAGAACTACAGGAAATTCAAGCCCCTTTGCCTGATGTATAGTCATAAAAGCAACATGACCCGAAGGAATCGCAGAGTTTTCCGGCTCGTATTCGCTCAAACCGCCGTCAAGCAAAAATTTTAGATATATATTAAATAATCTTATAGTCTGAGACTCTAAATATTTCGAGTGCAAATTATTAATCCCTGAAATCTGCTCAAAATCTTTAATAACTTGCATTAACCGTGATAAATTTCTTGCCGGCCTGAGAGTCTTTACATCGTCCGTAATATTTGCGTCAAGAGCTTTATTAAACGGTACGAACTCAAACAAGTTATATAGCAGGTCCGAATAATTATAATTAGCATAACCGTTGAATTTTGCGTGATAATCGCGTTTACTCATGAGCCATTTTTTTAGCGGCAAATATCCGGGCTTGTCTATAAAGCGCGCTACAGTTCTAATGCAATTCTTGTAATAAATTATATTGCTGCTTTCTCGGCCGTTAAATGCGAACTCACCGGACTCAAGAGATTTTAAATATTTCGGAAAAATTGAAATCAAGCACCCTAAAGCAAAATGAATCTCTCCGCGCCTGAAGAACATATCAGAACGGGGCGAATAAACTTTTATATTATGATTCTCAAGAAATTGCGCTAAAGATAATACATTCTCGGTGCGTACTGACCTGAATAAAAACGCAATTTGATTATAATCGCTTAACTTGCCCGACTCATAAAGAGATTTTATCAGAGTCAAAATTTTTTCGTGCCATTCTGCCTCGTCATTGACTCCAGCGAGCCTATATACTGATTTTGTTTCGGGCCTGAATGATTCTAGATTCTTAGAATATCTATAATTATCCCATTCAAAGAATTTAGACGTGTCATTTATCCAGTTAGACGAAAATTTTACGATTTCAGCGTCAGATCTGTAATTAAGCAGCAACTTTATAATTTTGCATTCATTACTTGCGAACTTGCCCGGGAACTCTAAAATATTTCTGACTGAAGCACCCCTAAATCTATATAAACTCTGATCATCATCTCCGGCGACACAGATATTTTTGCTTTCACCAGCGATTAATAATAATATTTGCTCCTGAATATAATTCGTGTCTTGATATTCGTCTGACATGGCATATTTAATTTTTTGTTGTAAATTGCTTAAGATTTCGGGATTGTCGCGCAGTAATCTATAAGTCTCAAGCAATAAAGCCGAAAAACTTAACGAGTTATCATCAATTAATAAATCATCATGTAACAACATAGCCCGGCCAAGTGAAGAAATTTGCGGATTTGGGTCGCGTATTAATTCCTGAGGGTCTGCCAGTTCTTCAGAGAGTTTATTAATATATTTGCAGAGTTCGTCGGCCCTGTCCCATTTGCCTAATTTAGTGAGTGCCGCTATATCCTTGAATCGTTCCATTTTGCGCATTAATAAATATTTGTGCGAGAAGTCGTCAAGAATCCTAAAATTTTTCTTGAATCTCGTAAATTGTATATAGTCCCGTAAAATTTTTTCGCAAATCGCGTGAAATGTCCCGATAAAAATATTATTTGCGTCAAGATTTATATTTCTTGCTGTGAACTCGTCCGACATTCGGGATAATATTTCTCTTGCTGCCTTATTCGTGAAAGTTGCTATTAAAATATTTTCGGGCTTGACTCGTTTTTTCTGAATCAAGAAAATTGCGCGTTGTATAAGCGTGAAAGTTTTGCCAGTCCCCGGCCCGGCTAGAATCAATAAAGGCCCGTTTGTCGTAGTAATTGCTTCTTTCTGGGACTCGTTTGCATTTGAGAAATCAAAATCTGTGAAATCTTCGGGCTTTAACTCGACTGGAGCATTAATTATTTTTTCGCTGCTTTGAACTTGCGAGTCCTCTAATCCGATATAACTTGCTAAAATTTTCGCCCGGTCATCAGAGTTACAGAATAATATAAAATTTGCGTCTGAATTCCTTAAATCGCGTTGAGAAATTAATAAAATAGTCTCGGTGTTAGGCTTGAGAGAATTATATAGATCCGTCAAAGTTTTAGCGAAATCGTAATAAATTATAAATTTTGCATTATGAGAATTAGAATCCGAGTCAGTCAATAAAATTAAAGCATTCCGGCCGGCAAATTTGATTAATTCTTCAGGTCTTGACGCGTAAATAATCCCCTGTGAGTCCTTATACTGCGTTAATAATTCATTCAGTGAGGCGGCTTTATTTTCTGACTTAATCACCCTGAATAATAAATTTTTAACGTCAAAACCTGTTATGACTCTTACAGGTGATCGCAAATCTTTCATAATTTCAGCGCGCGACTCTGGACTCGTTATTCCTGCGAAAATAGCAACGGGGACTCGCGGAAGATTAAGGGAGTCGGCAAATTCGCGAAAAGATTTCAAGTTCTCAAGACTTCCCATTATGACGGCAAATAAAGAAATCTCTATACCAGTCAGAAAATTTTTTATCTCGCTTAGTTGACTCAAATCCGAGTAAAGAATCTTGCAAGCACCGCTCTTAATACGCCGCATTAGTTCACGTTTCTGAATGGCACTCAAAGAAGAATTCAAGCAAGCCGAGTGAATATCTACATCAAAATTTGCCTCACTGGGAGTAATAACAAGAGTCAAACCCGGCATTAACAAAGCAGGGAGTCTATAGCAAATACTTTTACCGTAATTATCAGGCATTGAGCAGAAGACATCACGCCCCGATAAAAGCGCGTTAATAATTTCTTCTTGGCCCGGCTTGAATGAGTCAAACCCGAAATGCTGACGTAATAATGAAACTAGATAATTATTTGCTGATTTATTTATTACTTGTTCGGGCTGTTGTGATTCTATTTCTTGAGCCGGTTCGCTTTCTCGTTTTGCTGGGAGAGTCTGAATATAATTATTTAATTTCTCGTTCTGTTCCTGTGAGTCTCTTAATTGAGTCTGGAGTCCTGCGATTTCCTTTTTTTTCGCGTCAAGTTCAGTGTTAAGCGCGTTAATCTGCCCATAAAGCGAGTCGATTTTGCCGTTAAGCGAGTCAATCTCTTCGCGTTTGTCAATTATTTCGTCATTGAGAATAATTATTTTATGATTTAGGGCGTTAATTTCGTCATTTCGTGCGTTGATTTCTCCTGAGAGCGTATAAATTTGATCCTGCTGACTGTTTATTCTCTTAGTGAGCAGATTCGTTTTAGCATTGATTAATCTTTGAACTTGCTGCTGTTCTTCCAGTGTCATATTATTTGACTCAAGACTCCCGTTTATATATAAATTTTTCCATGTGTAAAGAATCTATCACAATATTCACTATTTATCACGATTTATTTTAGTGATTCAGAAATTTTTCACTGACTCGCAAATTTTTTCTTGAATGTAATATAATTTATACAGTTTTTCATGAAAGGAATTAATTTTTTTATGAGC
>JAFSWW010000130.1 GCA_017444345.1 Synergistaceae bacterium
CCACCCGACTGCTGCGCAGTCGAGTAGAATAGTGAAAATCAAAACATTATATTAACTCGTTCGTGTATTGCTTTAAAAATTTTGCCGTGTAGCCTTCCCCGTGATTAATAATTTCTTCAGGCGTTCCCTCAGCAATGAGACTCCCGCCTCCTTCTCCGCCCTCAAGACCTAAATCTATTATGTAATCTGCTGACAATAACACGTCTAAATTATGTTCGATAAATATAACTGTGCTTTTACTTCTATCAATTATGCGGTGAATGATCTCAAGCAATTTCTTGACGTCCGTATAAAATAATCCCGTTGTAGGTTCGTCGAGTAAATAAAGAGTCCTCCCGCCGAATTTCTTAGATAACTCCTTAGAAAGTTTCACGCGCTGTGCTTCTCCGCCTGAAAGAGTCAAAGCTGATTGACCCAGTTTTATATAACCGAGTCCTGCGTCCTGAATTACACGCAATTTATTAGCGATTTTAGGAATTTCAGCGAAAAAATTTAAAGCCTCGTCAACCGTCATTGCTAAAACGTCAGAAATATTCTTATTCTTGAATCTGACTTCTAAAGTTTCATGATTAAAGCGAGTCCCCTTGCAAACTTCGCAGTCCGAGTAAATATCAGGCAAAAATAACATTGAAGTCTTCACACTGCCCGCCCCTTTGCAGGATTCACAGCGTCCGCCCTTAACGTTAAAGCTGAATCTTCCTGAATTAAAGCCGCGAATCTTGGACTCTGGCAGACTCGCAAAAAATTCACGTATCAGCGTAAACACTCCTGTATATGTCGCAGGATTTGAACGGGGAGTCCGGCCTATAGGGCTTTGATCCACTAAGACAATATTATCAAAGAATTCTGCGCCCTGAATCGAGTCAAACTTCCCGGGACGTTCGCGAAAATCTTTATCGAGAATCCGCCGCAATCCCTTATATAATACGTCATAAAGAAAGCTGCTCTTGCCCGAACCTGATACGCCGCTGATACAAGTAAACACTCCGACGGGGATATTAATATTTAAATTTTTCAAATTATTGTGTGAAGCTCCTAAAACTTTAAGCCAGCCGAGTGGGACCCGCCGGGACTCTTTCTTGACTATTCCGGAAGATTCACCGCGCAAATATTTAGCCGTCTGACCTTGAGTCTTTAACACTTCTTCATAGCTGCCTGAGTATAAAATTTTGCCGCCGCCCTCACCTGCTCCCGGGCCAAGTTCTATTAAATCATCAGCCGCCTGCATTGTCTCTCTATCATGTTCTACAACAATTACAGTGTTGCCTAAATTCTTAATTGATTTCAGCGAGTTAATTAATTTTTCCGTGTCTCTTGAATGAAGCCCGATTGTAGGCTCGTCGAGTACATAAAGCACACCGCTTAAATTTGATCCGATTTGAGTAGCGAGTCTTATTCGTTGACTCTCACCGCCTGAAAGAGTATCAGCCCGACGCAGTAAAGATAAATAACCGACTCCGACATTCACAAGAAAATCAAGCCGCTTTGTTATCTCGCTTATAACCTGCTCAACGATTGAACGTTCATATTTGGACAATACAAAATTTTTTACAACGCCCGCTAATTTCTCGACCGGCATAATTAATAAATCGCCTATAGTATAGCCTGAGACTTTCACGTTTAAAGCCTCTTGACGCAATCTTAACCCGTTACAAGTTTTGCAGATGTCTTCTTCTTTATATTGCGCTACTTCTTCAGTTACTGAGTCATTATCTGCGAACCATTTTAATTTTTCTTCAAGCCAGCCGACAACGCCCTCATAACGTCCCATATATGGCCGGGCGACTCCCTTTTCGTCAAATATCATCGGTAATTTTTCGTCCCCGCTCCCGTTCCAAATAAAATCCTGAACTTCAACGGGCAAATCTTTATAAGGCTGACTCAAGTCCCATTTATGTTTACTGGCGAACAATTTTAATTTTTCGATAACATGAGGTTTTGACTTCCATGGAATAATTGCGCCTTCTAAGACTGAACGAGTCGGATCAATTGCGAGTTCACGCGAAAAATGTTCATGACTTCCGAGTCCGCCGCAATCGGGACAAGCTCCGACGGGATTATTGAACGAGAACAAACGCGGCTCAATTTCTGGAATGCTCGTCTCACAATCAGGACATGAATAATTTTCTGTCATAGTATATTCTTGCTTGCCTTCAGGTGAGATTAATACATAACCGTTTGAAAGTTTTAGAGCTGACTCAATTGATTCGGCGAGTCTCGTGCGTCTGTCTTGAGAAATCTTCAATCTATCTATTACTATTTCTATATAGTGGCGTTTATTCTTGTCCAGTAAAATTTCTTCTTCCAAGAAAAAAATATTTCCGTCAACCCTTGCGCGAGTATAGCCCTGTGCTCTGACCTGATTAAATAAATTCTTGAATTCCCCTTTTTTGTTGCGGATTAACGGTGAAAGAATCTCAACGCGCGAGTCATTCTCCTGACTCAAAATATAGTCAATAATCTCATCAATTGAATGTCTCTGAACAGGTTTGCCGCATTTAGGGCAATGAGGAATCCCGATTCTTCCAAATAACAGCCTGAAATAGTCATAAATTTCTGTAACAGTCCCGACCGTTGAGCGCGGATTATGGCCTGTGCCTTTCTGTTCGATTGATATAGCAGGAGACAGCCCCGAAATTTCGTCGACATCGGGTTTTTTCTGGACACCTAAGAATTGCCGGGCATATGCAGATAAAGACTCAACATAACGCCGCTGACCTTCAGCATATAACGTATCAAATGCAAGTGAAGATTTCCCCGAACCTGAAGGCCCGGTTATTACAATTAATTCGCCTCGCGGAATGTCTATATTTATATTCTTGAGATTGTGCTCCCGTGCGCCCCTGATTGAAATTTTTCCGTTCAAAAAATTACTGCCCTCCGTGAAAAAAGTTATTTATCAAGCAAGCAAATTATATAATATAAACGTGATAAAATTTTCGTGTAAGAATTCCCAGTAAGCAAATTAAAATCTTTCTTGAGTCATGGCAAAAAGCTAATTTTTACTAATACATTTACTAATACAAAAAGTTGCAAATTTCTTAGTTATAGCAAGATATTACGCAGGAAAATTTTTTGTTATCATGAAAATTTTTTAACAGCAATAAATTTATATGACTCGCGCAAAATTTTTTAATTGTGATAAAGTATTCGCAAAATTTTTTATTGAAGGAGTAATATTTTTATCGTGAAGAAAATTTTTTTATCGCTGCTGATATTTATTATTGCAATTTCTGCGGCAAATTCTGAAGAGTTACGAGTCATTCCCTACCCTGAGGGACTCGACACTAAGAGCGAGGGTGCTTCTTCTGCTCCCGGTGAAATAAATCACAAGTTTTCTATTTATTTTGACACTCTGACAGATTATTTTGTGCTCGAGTCATCACCTAACCGCGTAATTCTCTCAAATTATCCCACTTATCAGCAATCACGTGAACACACTTGCGGCCCGGCTGCTGTCTTGACTGTTTTGTACTGGTACAGCGTGAAGGATTATACAGAAATGGATTTAGCACGCGAAATGAACACAAAGCCCTACCCGGTCGGCACAAATCCTAGCGATATTATAAAATTTTTCAATAATATGGGCTGGGAAGTTGAAAGCAGCTTGACTCGTTCAAAGTTTGAGAGTTATGACGACTTCAAAAATTTTGCGATCTCGACTCTAAAATCTAACACGCCTATTTTAATAGACAATATAGAATGGGGCGGACATTGGCGGGTAATAATAGGCTACGACACAATGGGAACGGAGTCGACTCTTGACGATGTATTAATTCTTGAAGATCCCTACGACACATGCGATCATAAACAAGACGGCTACACAGTGAATAACGGGGAGAAATTTTTTTCCATGTGGTTCGCTCATTCGAATACTCCGGAAAATGAGAGAGAACAGCCGTTTATTATAGCTAGACCGAAAAAATAAAATCGTTGCGGCGGGGTAAAAATTATCTAGGG
>JAFSWW010000131.1 GCA_017444345.1 Synergistaceae bacterium
AATTAATATATGCCCCTCTTGAAAAATTTAATAAATATAAATTTAATAAATATAATTTGAAAGTATAGCGCATGAGTAAAGATTTTGCTTTTTTCCGCTGGCGTTGGTTCTGCGCACGGGGTGGGCGGGTGGGAGTGAGGCGGCGGATTTTTTTCGTGTTAATCAGCAAAAAATTTCGTGAATCTTCACGCAAAAAATTTGAATACATAGCAAAAATTTTATCTCTGTGAAGTCTTGCAAATGAATTAATTAACTCACATTTTTGTATTAGTAAATGTATTAGTAAAAATTTAATTTTTTCGTTAAAATTTGCGGCAAAATCTATAATAATTTCAGCGGGTCACGTTCACATAAAAAATTTATTTCTTGTCTAAACTAAAATATAATTATAATCTCTCACACTGATATAATAATAAAAATTTAAACATGAAAGGCTAAAAAATTTCTTCCATGAGCAAAAAACTTCTTGATATACGGGAGGTAAAGCAGCTCCCGGTTAACTCTGAATTTTACGTGATGGGCGTTGTATCTCGTCTCACAAGGCGCAAAGATCGCAACGATAGATTATTCTGGGATATAACATTGAGCGACGAATACGGCGAAATCACCGGCAAAATATGGAGCGACTCAACATGGTACAGCAGGCAGGGCGGAGATAATTTCCCGATTGATCCCGATAATTGCGGCTTAAAATTTGAAGGCTCTAGTTTGGGAGTCAGCGGCAGAGTGTCAGAATTTCGCGAATTACTGCAATATAATTTTTCAGAAGTATATTATCTTGATCAGGAAAAATTCCCCCCGGTCGGTTTTGTCAGACATTCGCCGATTGATATAAATTATCTTGAGAAAAATTTTTATGACTTAATAGCCGAGATTAAGCACAAGAAATTACATGATTTTGTTTTCGCAGTATTCTTTAAGCATGGACTCTGGGATAAATTCAAGACTTGGCCGGGCGCGATTTCTATACATCATGCATATATGAACGGCTTGCTTGAACACTCTGTATCTATGACAATGGCAGCTAGAGACTTGGCAAAACACTATCATGAAAATTTCAAGATTCCAGTTAATATTGATTTAGTCATAGCGGGCGCATTAATTCACGATATAGGCAAGCTGGAATCTTATAATCTCACTCCTACACCGCAAATGACTCTTGACGGGAATGTAATAGATCATATTGTACTGGGATATAATTTATTCAGGAAATTAGCAGAAATAGAGAATCTTGACGAAAATATAACGCGTTCACTCGGTCATATTATTATCAGTCATCACGGTCTGCGTGAATATGGCTCGCCAGTTCTGCCCGCGACTCCTGAAGCAATTATTGTAAGTGCCGCCGATGATTTAGACTTCAAATTAAATTTCTGGAAAAATCAGATTGACGCTTTAAACCCTCAAAGTGAAATGACTGATTATTTATCATTTGTGGATCGCAGACTTTGGCGGGGTGTTGAGATAAATTCATGAGCTATTTACGTAATAATGACTGGCAGCGGCTTTATAAAAATTTACCGGGCATATTTGAACTCGAAATCATGAAAGCAAGCGGGGTTAAAATAAATTCATGAGTTATTCTATAAAAATTTCTCGCGATGATGACGGGCGGCGGCTTGATAGGACTTTACGCGGCATATTTAAATGGGTCAATCTCGGCGAAATCATGAAAGCAATTCGGACGGGCTTAATTCGTGTGAACTCTCAGAAAGCAAAGGAGCCGGGCTTGCACTTAATGACCGGTGATGAAGTTCTCGTACCTTGGCCGCTTAATAGAGATGAAAAAATTATTACTAATCACAAGCCTTCACTTGGGCAGATAAAAATTTTATTTCAGGGCGAAAATGTTTTGATTCTCAATAAACCGGCGGGGATTCTCGTACAGCCCGACGAACCTAACGGAGACAGCATAATTTCTCGCGTCTGGGCAGTCATGAACTCAAAGAAGGCCGCAGCAGTTCACAGACTCGACCGCAATACAACAGGAGTCTTAAGTGTAGCTTTACGGGGGGACTCACTGCGGGCACTTGAAGAATTATTCAAGCAAAGACGAGTCAGAAAATTTTATCTCGCTGTAGTTGCCGGGGAAGTTAAAGAAAATTTATTAATTGACGCTCCATTATTGAAGGATTCAGCAAAAAATATCGTGAAAGTTTCAGACTCAGGACTCACGGCTTTGACTCAATGCGAAAAAATTGCGGGCGATAATGAATACTCACTTGTAAGGCTTGAATTATTGACGGGGCGGACTCATCAGGCACGTGTTCACATGAGTTATATAAATCACGCGATTTTAGGCGACAGGAAATATGGAAATTTTGCAGTGAATCACAAGCTAAAAAATTTGACTCGGCCGTTATTGCACGCTTATGAACTCGAATTCCCGGAAAACTTGCACGAGTCTTTAAGCGAAATAGACGGGAAGAAATTTATCGCTCCGATTCCTGATGACATGAGAGAATTTATAGATTTTCGCAAATGGGAGATTGATTTATAGATGAATACAAAATATTTTTTCTTGAGATTGCTTATTGCGTTAATTTTGCCGCTGGGATTCTTTTATATAGTAGATTATATTGCGGTTAAGAACTGGGACAGCAGCGAGTCATTAATTGTAGAAGTAATAGAGGCCTCCCCTGAAAAAGTTTTGAAGACTGATCAAGATAACGAGGCATTTACGACTTTGGAGCGCGATACAGTTTTAAAAATTTTATCGGATTCAAGAGCTGACGAGATCGTAAAAGTAAAAACAGTGAGACTCGCAGGTTCAGGGCCTGAAGTAAAACCGGGCGGGCGTTATTTATTAGTCTGGGACGTGTTCGACGATGGTAATGTGCAATATTCTCTTGCTGACGGATTTAGAATCTCAAATGTTGCTACAGTAATTTTTGCTGTCTGTGTAATATTAATTGCAATGGCGGGAACTCGCGGATTTCTTGCGCTGTTAGGTTTGGGAGCTTCAATTGCTGTATTAGTATTTATTATGATTCCATTAATGACTCAAGGCTGGGATCCTGTTTTGCTGGCACTTGCGAGCGTGTTTATAATTTCGACTGTTACAATTTTGTGCGTAGTCAGATATTTTCGTTATATGTTAGTTGCATTATTAGGGAGTCTCGGCGGAGTATTATGCGGATTTCTCTGCGGCTGGATCATGGTGCATATTTGGCAGTTAACCGGGCTTGCTGGTGAGGGGGGTGCCTTGCTTGCGTCGACTTTACCGGCTTTGAACATGCGGGGCGTTTTGCTTGCGAGCGTCTTAATAGGTGCGATCGGTGCAGTTCTTGATGTCGGAGTCTCTGTTACTGCTTCAATGTCCGAATTTGTTGATTACGATAATTATATCCCACTTGACAGGCTTTTACTTGCCGGCTTGAACGTTGGCGGCGAGGTTTTAGGAAGCATGATTAATACTTTGATTCTTGCTTACATGGGAAGTGCTTTACCTATGGCAATATTAATTAATTCAGCGGGAGTCGAGTTTTCTGCGATTCTGAATGACCCGTATATAGCTCAAGAAATTGTGCAGGGACTCGCTGGGACTCTGGGTTTGTTATTCACTATTCCTGTTACTGCGTTTTGCTTTGTATTTCAGGAGTCACTGAGGCGGCGGCATGATGAGTAAAATTTTTAGGTGTATTCACTCATGATTAAAACAGTTATAGACATCGGCAGCAATTCCATAAAAATGCGCACTGCAAAAATTTCAAGTAACGGCCGGATTTATATTTTACGAGATGAGACAGAAGTCGTGCGGCTGGGTCGGGGAATGTCAGAAAACGGCATGTTAAAGCCCGAAAATATGCGCAAAACTTGTGAAGTTGCCTCGCGAATGGTAAAAGCTGCGACTTATCCCGGGAAGGATTATAAAATTTTTATCGTGGGAACTCAGGCTTTGAGAATTGCGAAAAACTCCGGCGAATTCGTGAACATGCTAAAAAATTTAACCGGGCTTGACGTTCATATTTTCACGGGCGAAGAAGAGGCTAAATTTTCATGGCTGGGAGCTGTTGACGGCTTTAATCTTTCAGGAAATATAATAATGTTTGATTCAGGAGGGGGCAGCACTGAATTTGTTTCAGGGTCGGGGCATTGCGTGAATAAATTAAAAAGTGTTCCCGTCGGAGCTGTTACTTTGTCAGAAAAATTTTTTAATGATAATAATTCTCCCGTAAAAATGAGTGCCTGCGAGTCTGCTATTGAATTCGTTAAAAATTTATTTATCGCGAATAATATAGAATCATTCAAGACTGATAACCCGCAAATAATCGGAGTAGGCGGCGGGCTTGTTGCTATGGAGAGCGTGAAATTTGCCTGTGAAAATTTTTTACCCTCAAGACTTCACGGAAAAATATTGACTCAACGCGATATTATGACTCAAATAAAAATGTATTCGGCCTTGAATTTAAACGAGCGTCAAAATATTATAGGTCTGCCAGCGTCAAGAGCTGATGTTATATTAGGCTCGGCGTGTATAATTCTTGCTGCATTGAGATTATTAGAGTCTGATTCCTGTATAGTCAGCATTAACGGATTAAGGCACGGGCTTTTACTTCGTGATAATATATAAGTGAAAAAATTTTTATATTTCGTAATAATTAATAGTTATTTATAAATAGTTAAGAGGTGAAAAAATTTGCTGCTTGAATTAATGTCAGACGGAACACTCGCAGAAATACCCCCGGAGTATTCAGGCTTAAATATTCCCGATGAGCCTTCTGTTATGGTATTGCTTCCGCGTCATAAATATCTGCTCGGCACAGGCAGCGACAAATGGATTTATTCGGATTTAAAGCCGGGCAGCGGTCAAAAAAGTGTATTTCTCTATGATGACAAAAATTTATCGCTCACTGATGATGACGGCGAGAATATTACGATTTTACCCGGTCGAACTGTTACAGAGTTGCGCGAGAAATTATCAAAACGTTCTGATCCACCGGGGCGGCATGTAAGCACGGTCTTAATGCTGAAAACTTTCTTGAAATATCACCCTGTTTTTAACGAGTCAGGAAATAATTATTTGGACGAGAAATTTTTTAATGAGGCCATGAAGAAGGATTATAAACTTTATAGGGCTTACTGGACGTTGAGATTTGCCCTATCACGCAGCGAAATGGAGCAGACAGCCAGACTCAAAGCATGGATTCAAGCCGGGCCGGAAAATTTTGAGAAGTCAGGGACTATCGCAAAAATTTTTTTCTCGATTATGCCGAATCCCAGTAAGGAAATAACGCGCGATCTTGAAGAATTAGGATTCTCAAAACTTGAATTACTGCACATGATAGCGCAAAATGTTTCGCCTTTAGTATTATATAATCCGCGTGCCGGGTGGCTTATTTTCGCGAGATTCGGGCGTACCGGTAAAATTAATGACACGATATTTTTTGCGTGGGTTTATGTGAATCATGATTTATGGCAGGAATTACGAGATATTAAGCAAATGCCCGTCCGTGATATAGTTAATGCAGTATGGGGCAATTATGACACTCAGCAGGCTATGATCGAACGTGCAAAATATAAAGGGGCTGAAGATATTTTACAATGAACATAAATTTTTCAAGTGTTACTAAAATTTTTGATCCGGATATAATAGCTCTCTCAAATGTGAGTTTTAATATTGAACAGGGCGAATTTGTTTATATAATCGGGCAGACTGGCAGCGGAAAATCTACACTTTTGAGATTAATAACTCGTGAATTACTGCCGACGAGCGGGGTTGCTGCTGTAGGAGGCTTTGATTTACGGAGAATGCGAAAATCTGACGTGCCTTATTACCGCCGTGATGTCGGATTAGTTGCGCAAGATTTTAAATTAATTCCTAGCCTGACAGTTTATGAAAATATTGCGTTCGTAATGGAAGCTATGTCAGTGCCTAAAAGAATAGTAGCAGAGAGAGCCCACGACGTAATTAATCAGGTCGGACTATGGAGGCGCAAAAATATGAAACCTTCTCAGCTTTCAGGCGGTGAACAGCAGCGAGTCGCAATTGCCCGGGCTCTTGCAAATTCCCCGTCTTTATTTATTGCCGATGAGCCTACAGGAAATTTAGATTTTCACACGGCCGCAGAAGTCATGAAAATTTTATTTGCCATTAACGCGAGCGGAGTTACTGTTGTAATGTCGACTCATAATCAGGCCATTGTAAATTCATCGCGTCAAAGAGTAATAGAACTTGAAGCAGGCAAATTAAAGCGCGACGAGAAGGGAGGCACTTATTAAATGACAGCTTTTAAATATATTTTGCGAGATACTCGGCGATTAATCGTAAATCACTGGGTATTAGGACTTCTTACGCTCATAACGGCCGGAGTCATGCTTTGGATTCTGGGAATAACTACACTTTTTTCGTTAAATCTTGAGCATTTATTATCGCGCCTAGAAAGTGAATTAGCTGTACAGGCCTATTTACATAAAGATAATACGCTCAATATTGAAGAAATTGCGCAGAAGATTCAAGAACTCGAATATGTTTACTCAATAAAAATTTATTCGCCTTCTGACTCGCTCGCAAAGTTACAGGAAAAAATGGGCAGTCAGTCCCGTGCTCTTGATATACTCGGCGATAATCCCATCCCGTATAATTTTGAGATTCATGTTAGACGCGCTGAAGATATTGACCCTCTTGTTGACGCTTTAAAGGCCATGCCCGAAGTTGAAGACGTTGTATATGCCGGAATGGTCGTTAAAAGAATTTCTGCTTTGTCCCGGATTTCGTCAAGAGTTGCGCTTGTCATGTTTATTCTTGCTGTAATAATCACGGCCCTAGTCGTATATAACACGATTCATATTTCGCTGTATTCGAGGCGTGAAGAAATTGCAATAATGTATCTTGTCGGAGCTACTCGTGCATATATTGCGACACCTTTTGTGCTTGAAGGGACTTTATTAGCTTTGATCGGGGCAGTCATAGCAGTCGGCGGAATAATCGGAGCATATTTTCCGGGCATGGAATTAATACAAGCAAATATGCCGCTGTTGAAATCAAGTTTATTGACTGATAAAGCAATAATTTGGAGATTTTGCGGGCTTCTTGCTGGATTCGGGGCGACTCTGGGCTGGGTTTGCAGTTATTTAGTCGTCTCAAGATTCATAAATTCTATCACTCGGCCGGAATGATTTTATTTTGCGCGAAATTTTTTATCAGATTTTATCAGATTTTATCAGGAGGGGGAATATTTTATAATGGCGTGTAGAAATTTTTATATTGCCGCTGTATTCTTGCCTGTTCAGGAGCTAATATAATGAAATCACATAAATTTTTCGCAGTTATATTTATCGCGTTAATAATATTTTCTCCTGTTAAAGCTGCCTATTCTGCCGCAAAAAAGACTCCTTCTAACATTGACGCACAAATCGCCGCAGAAGAGAAGAAACGCGAGGAACTTTCACGGCAAATTCAGACTTACAAGAAAAGAATCCGCGAGATGGGTGCACAGGTTGAAGGACTCCTCACAAAAGTTAATACACTTCAGCAGGATGAAAATATAGCATTGCAGGAACTCACAGTTTTAGAGCTTCAGGGCCGTAAAATAGAAGAAAATATCGCGATTCTTGAGCTTGCCATAAATGAAGATCAGGAAAAAATTAACGAGCTTTCTGACTTAATGAAAGATAGAATACTCGACATGTATAAATATCGCCAGTCAGATACAACAAGAATGCTTTTCGCGTCACGCAGTGTATTAGAGGCTATAGAGATGGCCTATATGCTGGGATTAATTAACAGGCGGGACGAGGAAATTTTGAGCCAGCTTCAAGAGAGAATGCAAAATCTTGAATTATCACACAAGACTATGGACGAGCAAAAAACGCGGTTAATCGAGAAGACTCAGGCGACTCAGGAACAGCGCGAGAAATATAATCAGAGCATAAAGGAAACAAATAATTTTATCCGGTCAATTCAGCGTAAGAAAGCACTTGCCGAGAAAGCCCAGCAGGAAGCAGAGCAGGCACAGAGAGCAGCAGGAGATATGATCGTTAATTTGCGCAAAAAAAAGGCCTCTCAAAAAGTTGATTATTTAGTTGGACGGGGTCGGGGTTCCATGTTTGACTGGCCAGTTCGCGGCAAAATTTCAAGTCCATACGGCTACAGAATTCACCCGATTTTGAAGCGCAGAATTTTACACGGCGGGATTGATATTGCTGCACCTAATGGGACTCCGGTAAAAGCTGCGGCGGCTGGTGAAGTATTATTTGACGGCTGGCTGAGGGGCTATGGACGTGTAATAATTCTTGATCATGGGCGGGATTTCTCGACTTTGTACGCTCATTTATCGGCGAGTCTGGTCAAAGAGGGTCAAGTCGTCCGTGCAGGCTCAACAATAGCAAGAGTCGGCAACACTGGAAATACTACGGGTTATCATTTACATTTTGAGGTCAGGAAGGGCAAATTTGTGCAAAGTCCTTTAGACTATTTAAAGCGGTAATCAGGAGGGGAGAAAAATTTTATCATGAAAAAGTTTTTTGCGGCTTTCTTGAGTGTATTAATTCTTGCAAATATAGCGAGTTCTGCAAATATTGACAGTCAAATTAAATCGGAAAAAAAGAATCAGGCCGATATGAAGAAGAAAATCAGGCAATATAACGAGATAGCAAAGAAGAAATCTCAAGAGTCTAAGACTCTTTTAAGCCGGTTATCAAGACTAAGACAGAGCGCAAATGATTCACAAGAGAAAATGCAGGATCTTGAACGCGAAAACTCACGCCTTCAGTCTTCAGTCAGTGAACTCAATAAACGCATAAAATCTCTAAATGAGTCAATGTCCGTAATATCCCGGACTCTGCGCGCAAGAATCATAGACATGTATAAATTCATGCCCGAAGAGAATACTTTGAGCCTATATATAAACTCTGACAGCCCGCATGATGCAATTAATACGGCGTATATATTAAGGCGTTTTGCTGCTCATGACTTGGCAATGTTTGAAGATTTACGCGCTAAGGAACAGGAATTAATTTCAGCAAGAAAGCAGCTCGAACAGAATAAATCACGAATCCAGACTCAGACAAATGAACTCAGGAAAAAACGCGATGAATTTGACTCGACTATCAAGAAAACTGACTCGCTTTTACGTAGTGCCCAGTCAGAACAGAAAAAGGCCGAGTCAGCAGCTAAGGAATTAGAGGCCGCTCAACGTGCAATAGGAAATAAAATCACGTCCCTAATGAATCAGAAAAAAGCAGCGGCCCAGAAAGCAGCTTCTAAACCTAAATCATCACCGGCAAGAAATTCAGGTAAGAATCACGACCCAGTTTTAGCACAAAGAGAGCCAGTACAGCCAAAAAGTGTGCCGGCACCTGGCGCGGGGATTCCTTCACAGCCTGTAAACTCTCTAGCTTGGCCGGTTAATGGGACTGTTACAATGCAATACGGCTCGCGAGTCCATCCCACTTTTAAGACGAAAATTTTTAACTCAGGAATCGACATTAAAGCAGCTCCTAATACTCCGGTGAAAGCTGCCGGGCCCGGTGAAGTACTTTATCAGGGGTGGCTGCGGGGATTCGGCCAAGTCGTTATAATCGATCACGGCAATGATTTATCGACTGTTTACGCTCATTTAAACGGTGCTTCAGTTAGAGAAGGTGCCGCCGTCAAAACAGGTACAGTAATAGGCCGCGTGGGTAATTCAGGCACTGACTCGGAATATGCTTTACACTTTGAAGTCAGGAAAAAGGGTTCTGCACAAAATCCAATGAAATATTTGCGTTAATAAAAAATTTATTCGTGAATGCTGTATAATTCTAGCTATCTTAATAAAGGCAGGTGCATTATTCAATTTATGAAAGACTCCGCAAAGAAATTATATATATTTATAGCAGTAATTATCGCTTTGTTTGTAAGTTCTCAAAGTTTCGCGGCAGAATTCACAGAGGCAGATTTTAACAGAATATCACCGTTTAATATTCGTTCATTATGGCTGTTGCGTCAAATTCGTTCATTGATAGAAAATTATCAAGTCGACGCGGAAAAGAAAGAAATCACCGACGATGAATTATTACACGGTGCGGCAAAGGGAATGGTCGAGGCTTGGAAAGATCCCTATACACGTTTTGTGTCGCCTAAGCAGTTAAGAGACGAGGAAATCGAACTCGAAGGACATTACGGCGGTTTAGGCATGTACGTGGGAGAAAGGGACGGCCAAATTTTAGTAATAAGTCCCATGGAAGACTCGCTCGCTGAAAAAGTAGGACTCAAGCCTAAGGATCAAATCGTAAAAGTTGATGACGAAGTTGTTATCGGTTGGACTTCTGATAAAGTCGTGCAGAAATTACGAGGCGAGCCCGGCACAAAAGTTACTGTCTGGGTGAGGCGTGAAGGTGAAGAGGAGCTATTAAGTTTTGAGATAACCCGCGAAGAAATTAAATTAAAGAGTGTACGTTCTCAAATGCTTTCGGATGATATAGGCTACTTGAAATTAACTCAATTTAAGCAGAAATCAGACGACGAGGCACGAACAGCACTAAGAGATTTAATCAAACAAGGGGCGCGCGCTTTGATTCTTGATTTGCGCAACAACGGCGGGGGACTTCTTGATGTATGTGTAAAAATTGCGAGCTTCTTTCTTAGGGACGGCCTGATAGTTGAGACTCGCGGACGTTCTGACAGATTTGACGAGAAATATAACGCGATAAGAAATTTGCATATAACAAATATGCCCATGATCGTATTAATTAACGAGGGCAGTGCGAGCGCGTCAGAAATTTTAGCGGGTGCCTTGAATGACAGAGGCCGGGCGAAATTAATCGGTCAAAAAAGTTTCGGCAAGGGCAGCGTACAAACTTTATTCCCATTGACTGACGGGAGCGGAGTTTATATAACTATTGCGAGATACTATACGCCTTCAGGAAAAGTAATAGATCACGTAGGACTCTCGCCTGATATTGAAGTTAAGGGCGAACCTGATAGAGATATTACTAAGGACGAGCAATTACAGCGCGCAATAACTGAAATTAAGAAATCCATGCATATACTTACTAATAATAACAGCAGGAAAAAATAAGGAGGATTTATTTATCTTGAAAAATGTAGATTTATTAGTCGGAGCTCAATGGGGCGACGAAGGAAAGGGCAAAGTTGTTGATATTCTAGGCTCTGAAGTTGACGTATTCGTGCGTTATCAGGGCGGAGCAAATGCCGGACACACTGTTGTTGTTGACGGTCAAAAAATAGTATTTCATTTATTGCCGTCGGGTATGCTTTATCCCGGAAAATTATGCGTCTTAGGAAATGGACTCGTGATTGACCCTGAGCAATTTTTGAATGAGACTTCAGAACTTTACGCGCGCGGTCAAGATAGAGCGAGGCTCGCAATAAGCCCTCATGCACATGTAGTAATGCCCTATCACAGATTATTAGACAAGTTACAGGAAGAAGCACGGGGCAAGGGCCGCAAAATAGGCACAACAGGACGGGGGATCGGGCCTTGTTACGTTGATAAATACGCTCGTTCGGGCTTAAGAGTTGAGGATTTAATCGATCCTGATATTTTGCGCGAGAGACTCACATATATTCTTGACGAGAAGAATCAATTAATCACGAAATTATATAATCAAAAGCCTATTCCCTTTGACGAAATTTACGAGCCCGCTAAAAAATGGGGTGAAGCCTTAGCACCTTATGTAGCAGACACCCGCGAATTATTACGCCGTGCAGTTGATGAGGGCCAGCATATTTTACTTGAGGGAGCTCAGGCCGCATTACTTGATATTGATCACGGTACTTATCCATATGTAACGAGTTCGTCGACTTCCGCGTCAGGTGCATTTACTGGGACGGGATTAGCTCCGAATGATTTGACTCGCGTTATTTCAGTTGTGAAGGCCTATACAAGCAGAGTCGGTGAAGGTCCATTCCCTACTGAAGATTTAGGCGAGGAAGGCGAAAAATTGCGTACTAACGGCGGCGAATATGGAGCTACAACAGGACGGCCGAGGCGCTGCGGGTGGCTTGATATTCCGGGGCTGCGTTACTCTATGGAACTCAACGGCGCGAATGTCATAGCACTCACAAAATTAGACGTGTTGACAGGCATGGGCGGTATTAAAGTCTGCACATCGTATGAACTTAACGGCGAAAAAATTACGAAATGGCCGACTGACACGAGAAAAATTGCGGAGTTAAAGCCGAACTATGAAATTTTGCCCGGTTGGAACGAAGATATAACATGGTGCAAAAAATTTGAAGAAATGCCCGCAAATGCACAAGCCTATGTTAAATATATCGAGAATGCTTTAAATGTCCCGGTCGCTTTAATCGGAGTCGGCCCTGACAGGAATCAAACTATTAACAGGGGAATATAATTTCTTGTTTGTGCCTGAAATTGATTTCTTGACGTTGAACGACCTCCCCGGAGTCTTGCGCATAAACTCAAAACTTTCATGGACTTGGCCGGAAGACGTAATTAAATCTGACTTGAGCAAGGACTCAAACAGTGAGACAACTTATATAGGAGCTTTCGCAACAACAACGGAGGCTCCATTACTCGGCTATGCTGTATTAGGCCGCGATAAAAGAGTCGGCGAGTTAATGGCGTTACTTGTCGATAAAAATTTTCAGCGCAAGGGGATCGGCACTCAATTATTAATCGCTGTCAGTGATTGCGCGGTCTATATGAATTTCAAGCGTTTAAGGCTCAGAGTCAGGAAATCAAACGAGGCAGCAATAAATTTATATTCCCGAATGTCATTTATCAGCGAACAAGTTAGACGCGGTTATTACTCAAACGGTGAGGACGCTATAGTAATGAGCGCGAAACTTCCATTAATGCCCCGATCATGAGAGTATATATACCCTTTAGTGACGGCTCGTCAGTATCATTTGACGGTGAAAATTTTACGATTTACCGCGCGCCTAAAGATATTGACGCAGTTGACAGACCCGATATTGACGAGTTAAGCAAGGCCGAGCTTGCATGGTCAAAACGTTGGAGCGATATTGTTAAGGCACTTGAGGGAGCTTACAGGCGGGAACTCAACAAGACAAAGGAGGAGCGGCACAAGAGAATATACAAGCCGCAATAATTATGGCCGTGAAAAAATTTTTACGCGAGAGAATACCGGGATTATATAATTTCCTGAAGAAAATACAAGATTTAATGTATTGTACTGGTGAAGGCAGTTATTTTGTCTCACACTGCAGAGAATACACAAATAATGAATCAATTCGTAATACTTTAAGATATATAACAGGCTCATATAGAATACTTAAATATTTCTTTCATGGCAGGACAAAAAATTTAAATCGTAATGGCCTCGCAATAGTCCTAATTATCAAGAATGAGGCGCAATATATTCTTGAATGGATAAATTTTCACGTTAAGCAAGGAGTCTCGCACTTCTTTATTTATGACAATGAAAGCACAGATAATTTATTTGAAGTATTACAGCCTTTTATAGCAAACGGCCTCGTTACATATAATAGAATCCCCGGCAAAGTCAGACAAACTGACGCATATAATCACGCTATATATAATTACAAGCACAAATTTAAATATTTCGCAATGATTGACACTGACGAGTTTTTATTTACACCTGATAATACCCAGTCAGGAGCGTTATATAATTTTATTGATAATCTCATGACCCATCACGAAAACGCGGGCGGAGTTGCTGTAAACTGGCTTGTATTCGGCTCAAACGGTCATGAATCAAAACCGGCGGGCGGTGTACTAGAAAATTTTACAATGTGCGTAGAACACGATAACCCCGGTAATTTTCACATAAAGACTATATGCGACCCCTTAAAAGTTTTTTGCTGGTATCACGTACACTTCCCGCTATATTACAGGGAATTCTATAATTTAAGCGAGAACGGAGAAATCATAGACGGCCCATTCTCGAAAACTGTATCATTTGACAAAATCAGAATTAATCACTATGTATATAAATCCAAAGAAGAATTTATACAGAAAATTGCGCGAGGCCGGGCAGATGTCGACATTAAACGCAAACTTGAGGATTTTCACGGTCATGAATGCAATATAAATACTGACACTGAAATTTTATCGCATATATAATGCATAATGCACTTAACAATCAATCAAGAAAAGAGGACGTAATAATTTATCATGAAAGAGTTTTTGCGCAAAAATTGCACGCCGTTATTTAACTTTATCAAGCATACAAGATTATTAATTTTATTTGCTGGTGAAGGCTGCCCATTAGTCTTTAACTTCAGGAACAAGAGCGCAAATAACTTTTACAGGCAAATAATAAAATTTCTTGTTACTCCGTTTATGATTCTAAAATATTTTATTCACGGCAAAATTAATGACTCAACACGTAACGGCCTCGCTATAGTATTAATTATCAAGAATGAGGCGCAATATATTCTTGAGTGGCTAAATTTTCACATTAAACAGGGAGTAACGCACTTCTTTATATATGATAACGAGAGCACGGATAATTTACAGGAAATTTTGCAGCCCTTTATCGCAAAAAAACTCGTTACTTATAATAGAATCCCCGGACGACTCAGACAAACTGACGCATATAATCACGCAATATATAATTACAAGCACAAATTTAAGTATTTCGCAGTAATCGACGCTGACGAGTTTTTATTTACACCTGATAACACAGAGCCGGACTCATTATATAATTTTATCGATAATTTCATGACTCATCATAAGAATGCGGGCGGACTCGGAGTCAACTGGCTTATATTCGGCTCAAATGGACACGAGACTAAACCAGCGGGCGGAGTCTTAAAGAATTTCACTCGATGTGCAGTAAAAGATTTCGGCCCGAATCACTTTATCAAGACAATTTGCGACCCTATGAAAGTTTTTAGCGTGTTCGATGCACACACATTACTTTACTACAAAAATTTTATAAACTTAGACGAAAACGGAAATTCAATCGGGGATGTAGTTAATATTTCTCGTACTAAAACCGTAAATTTTGACAAGATAAGAATTAATCACTATTTCACGAAATCAAAACAAGAATTTATGCACAAACGAGCGCGCGGCATGGCTGATCATAACGGGATAAGAAATATTCAAGATTTTGATAGTCATGACAGAAATGAAGTAATTGACACTGAAATTTTATCGCATATATAAATCACTCATAAATAATAGCAGACTCCCATTTAAACATGAGAATCTGCTAAAAATTTTTTCACACTATCAATAAATTAATGCTTGCTTGAGCTTAAGGCCTCATCTCTTGCTTCAGGGCGTAATATCCAGCTCCCCCAGTCAAATCTAATTAAGCCGCTCACTATATACAATGCAAACAAGAATAAAGGCGCGGAACTCTTCAAGAATACAAATGACAGCACTAACAATGACACTAAAAGCAAACATTTTTTCTTGTCAGCTGTCTTCTTAGTCAACTTTTTCATGTTAGCATAGGGAATACTTGAGATCATTAACAAGCCCACGCAGAATAACATTACAGCCATAACCCACGCCGGTAATTTCACGCCAGCAATAATAAACGATGCCGCAAATAATCCCCCTGCAGGACATGGCAGCCCTTGGAACGGTCCGGGAACGTGTACAATATTGAATCTCGCAAGCCTCAAAGCCACGCACAAAGCAAAGAAACACGCTGTAACTGAGCCTATAACAAATAAATTTCTGACTGAAGACTGATAAATTAATATCGCCGGAGCAACTCCGAAACTTACTAGATCGGCCAAGCTGTCGAACTCAAGCCCGAACTGTGAACCGCCGCCGAGCATTCTCGCAACTTTTCCGTCAAATCCGTCAAATAATACCGCAAAAAATATCATCCATGCAGCAGGAATTAATCTCCCGTGCAATACAAGCATTATAGAGAATACACCGCATAATAAATTCCCGCTAGTTACCATATTCGGGGCAATCTGCTTAAACTCTATCTGCTTATGACTTCTAATGCTGCCTAATCGTCGTCTCATGTGTAAAAAATTTTTCATTTATTGTGCTTTCACTCCTATACAAGTTAATCCGGCTTTAACTTTATCGCCGATTTTAATGCGCAATACTGTATCACGCGGCAAATATACGTCAACCCTTGAGCCTAATTTTATCATTCCAAAACGCTGCCCGGCCTCAAGAACGTCCCCGCGTTTGAGTCTGCACACAATACGCCTTGCAATTAAGCCAGCTATTTGAGTCATCATTACTGGCCCCCATTGAGTCGAGAGTCCTACAAAATTTCGTTCGTTGATTTCGCTCGCTTTAGGTGAGAACGCAGCAATTTTTTTACCCGGTATATATTCTATAAAATCTACCCGGCCAGTACACGGAGCGCGATTCACGTGAACACTAAAAACGTTCATGAACACGCCGATTTTAATAGCCTGCCCTGTGAAAGGATGTTCGGACTCGCAGATTTCTATAATTTTGCCGTCAGCGGGGGAGAAAAAATAACCGTCCTGATAATTCGCGGCTCTCTCAGGATCTCTGAAAAAATAAATCACGAACGCAGCCAGAATCGCAATAATTAACGCAGGAATCCACGAAATAAAAGCAAATGCACCCGCACAAAGTATCAAAAATGTTATTAAAGGCACGCCGTCTCTTGCTATTCTCATAATAAATTATTCTCCGTTATCATTATTATTATTCTCGTCATCAATATCAAATGGAAGAGTCCCTGTTGAGTCTTGAGTCTGTGAAATTTCGCTGTTATTCTCGTCAGGAGCTTTAATAATACTGCAATCAGCAACCGAGTCGCCCTCGTTGAGTTTCACAATAATAGCCCCTGTTGCCTGCCTGCTGAGTTCGCGAATATCTTTTATATTAACTCGAATCATCATTCCTTTAGAAGTCATTAATAATAACTCGTCATCATCTTTAACGGCCACGCTTGCTGCAACATTGCCCGTTTTATCGTTGAGATTCATTATTTTAGTGCCCATTCCGCCGCGATTGTGATTATTGAAATCGTCAAAATCTACGCGCTTCCCCCGTCCCTGTTCGCAGATAACAAGCATTCTTTTATCTGGTGAGACTATATCACAGCTTAAAATTTTGTCGCCTTCTTTAAGAGTCATTGCTTTAACGCCTCTTGCTGCCCGCCCCATAGATCTAAATTGATTCTCTGAAACTTTCAAGGCCTGTGCAAATTTCGTTACTATTAATAAATCATCATCGCCCGAAGTTAATACTACCTGCGCAATCTCGTCGCCCTCGTCAAGATTAATAATTCTCATTGGCCTATAGGTGTAGCCTATTTCGTCA
>JAFSWW010000132.1 GCA_017444345.1 Synergistaceae bacterium
AGCGGGATGGCAGAATAAAACATTATGCCGCATTTAATAGCAATAGAATCAAGTGAATCACAGCGCCGGCAATTGAGCGAAAAAATTAGCGAACTCTCAAAAAAGGGCTGGCCTTTAACTGGACGATTTGAGTCAGCAAGTTTTGTGTCATGGGCAAAATTATTCGAGAACACGGCGACTCAAGATTTATTTGCGGCCCGTGAATTAATTGTGATTGAGAGTGCCGACTCATTTGGCAATTTTCCGGATTCGCTCGCTCAATATTTAGAAGACGATAACGCCGACTGTATAATAATTCTTGTATTGACTGGCGACTCTAAAATTTTCAAGTCCGTTAAAGACTCGATCACTATAATCAAGCCTGAACCTCAAATTCCCCCTTGGAAGCGTAAAGAGTGGCTTATGACTCTCGCAAAAATTTCAAGTGATGCCGCCCAGTTATTAGCAGAAAATATTGACTCGCAGGAAGAATTACGCAGCGAAATTAATAAACTCTCTGAATATGCCGAGAATCGCGAAATAAATATTAATGACGTTCAAAATCTTTCATTCAATGAAGGAGGGAGAGCGCAGTTAATTTTTATTGACTCGGTTTGTGATAACAAGCCCGGCCAAGCAGCAAAAGCACTAAAATATTTGAAGTCAGGGCCGTTATTGCCTGTATTAGCTGCGATTTGTAATAGATTGCGTATTGCTATGATAATTTCAAGCTTTCCGGGAATAAATCAGGACTCAGCCTTAAAAGCTATAGGAATCGACACGGGCAAAAAATTTAATTATGCACTTGAGAAAGCAAGAAACGCGCTGAAAAATTTCGGTGAAGAGTCAATAAAAAAATTTATGGCAAATTCGGCTCGGCTTTCATATTTGGAAAAAACTAATATGTCAGAAAGCTGGGAAGGATTCGAGTTAATTTTATGGGAGTTAATTACAAAAATTTAGTATAATATTCTATTACATAGGGAGGTGTATTTATTATGCAGGTTACGTCAATGCTTTCAGCCGGATATTTAGAGCCGGTGCAAAATATAGCCAGAGTCCAAGCCGTAGAAAACGTAAACGTAAACAAGACTGATGAGTCAAAACAGGCTAAGGAGCAGGAAATTTTAGCAGAAGAACAGAGCCTTAAAGCTAAACTCGGAAGTTCTGCGCAGGTTCATACGGTCTATCATTATTCTATGGGATCAGATGGACGGCGTTATATTGTCGGAGCGTCAGTAACTATGAAGGGCAGCGAGGAAGATTTAAATCGAGTCAGCGGCGGCCTTACAACTGAAGATTTGCAGAGTAAGAAACAAGAGGCTCAAGACGCACTCAAGAAGGAAGCCCAGAAGAGTCAAGATACCCAGAATATAATTAAATCTGAAGCAGAAAAACGTGAGGCAGCCAAGAAAGAAGACGAATCAGAAGAGAATAAGCAAGCGCAAGTTAAGGAACTCGAAAAAATTCAGCGTGAAGTTATCTCACATGAGGCGGCACATAAGGCAGCGGCTGGCGATTTAGGCGGCGGAGTCAGTTATTCCTACACTGAAGGCCCGGACGGCAAGAGCTATATTACTGGCGGAGAAGTCCCGATTAAATTCAAACAGGGCAGCACTCCCGAAGAGACTTTGCGGAATATGCAGCAAATTCAACGGGCAGCAACAGCTCCGGCAGATCCATCGGGGCAGGATATACAAGTTGCGGCAAAGGCAGCAGCAATGGCAGCTCGTGCGAGAAATGAAATCACACGCGAAAATAATGACGATGACTCACACAAAACTGAAGTTGCAAGAGGGACTCCGATATTTGAAGCTATTAATAATCAGAATGAGCATTTAGATCCGGAAAAAAACGGCGTTCTCTCAGTGCTGGCGACTGTTAAAGAGTTACAGCTGCAAAATCTTTTACCGGCCGCATAAATTTTTATGATGACACGAATTATTTTATATGAGCGAGACTCCTTCCGGCTATGCTGCTTAAACCGGAGGGAATTTTTTTACAGGGAGTATTATTTATTATGAAAAAATTAAAATTTTTTGCGCTGATTCTAGTTATATTATTAATTGCTGGTAATTCATTTGCTGCTGACAAGAAATATATAGACTTGCATTTGCACTTAGACGGAGCTATTACACTTGATATTGCGAAAAAATTAGCTGACTTGCAAAATATTAAATTGCCTGCTGATAATGACTCAGAGCTTGAGAAATTATTAACTGTTCCTGATGACTGCGATGATCTTGACGATTTTCTCGAATGCTTTGAGCTGCCTTTATCGTTAATGCAGACTCCCAAGGGACTCCGTGAAAGTGTTAGACTCGTGCTTGATAATATTCAGTCTCAGGGATTAATTTATGCTGAAATCAGATTCGCGCCTCAGTTACACACAAAAAAGGGCATGAATCAGGAAGATGCAATTAAAGCAGCCTTAGAAGGTTTACGGGAGTCGAGTCTCAAAGCAAATATAATTTTATGCTTAATGCGCGAGAATAAAAGCGGGTCAGCAAATTTTGAGACTTTAGAACTTGCGCGAAAATATTTAGTGAAGGACGGCGGAGTTGTAGCTATTGACTTGGCCGGAGACGAGTCAGAATATCCGACTAAGAATTACAAGAAATTTTTTGATCTGGCAAAAAAATATAATATCCCCTTTACTATTCATGCCGGAGAAGGTGCAGGGGCTCAAAGTGTGAAGGACGCTATTAATTTCGGAGCATTACGAATCGGACACGGAATAAGAAGTTACGAATCTCCCGAAGTTGTTGCGCTCATAAAGGAAAAAGGGATCTTTCTCGAAATTTGCCCGACAAGTAATAAATTAACTCGTGCAGTTAAGAATATGAAAGATTACCCCTTCATGAAATTTTTACGTGATGGATTAAGAGTTACACTAAATACTGATGATATGGGAATCGAGAATACTACTTTGCCGCGCGAATATGAATACATGCGAAAAGAATTCGGCCTTACTCCTGAAGATGAGCGTGTTATATTAAATAATGCGATTGACGGAGCATTTACGACTGATGAAGTCAAAAAATTTCTGCGTAATACTATATTCGGTGAAACAAATATAAAATTTTAAGAATTAAATTTATTTATCATGGTGATTTAATGACTTATGAAAATTTTTCGCAGATATTATGACACTCACGCAAAAATTTATAGCTCGTAATATCTGATTCCGACCCGCCCGTCCCCCAATCCGATTCCCCGCGTCATATATTATTATTTTCTCGCTAACAGCCAGCAGAAAAACGGCCCTCCCGTCAAAGCTGTAATCACTCCTGCAGGAAGTTCGCCGAGTCTCTGTGCGAGTCCATCAGCTAGAGTCATTAAGCAGGCTCCCATAAAAAACGCGTGTATAATTAATTTTCTGTGTGAGGCTCCGACTATTGCGCGAGAAATATGAGGCACTGCCAGCCCTACAAAGCCTATTACTCCGAATGAACTTACAGCTAAAGCAGTCCCCGTTGAAGTCGTAAGCAATAAAATAATTCTCACAAGATTCTCATTTACTCCTAAGACTGCGGCCCTATCTTGACCGAGCGACATTGCATCGAGTAAAGGCGCAAGAATATACGCAGGCAAAATCACTAGAATACTCCCGAATAAAATCGCGTAAAAATTATTGAATCCTGCTCCCGAAAAACTGCCCATCAGCCATAAAACAATTGAGCCTATTTTGTCGCCCGATATTGATTTCAAGAAAGTAACTCCGGCTGAAAGTATAGCATTTGAGATAACGCCCGCTAAAATTACCGCATTATTTCCGGATTTAAGAGCGATTATTCCTGTCAAAACAAGCGCAGTTAACGCCCCCGTCATGGCACAAGGCATAATAAAAAAATTTCCTGCCATTATTCCCAGTGATGCACCGAAAGCAGCTCCGGACGCAATTCCCAGCGTATATGGCTCGGCCAAAGGATTAGCAAGCAAGCCCTGTAAAATTACTCCTGAAACGCTCAATAATCCGCCCGTCCCGATTGAGCATAACAAGCGCGGCAATCTCACAGAACGAATTATTAAAGCCTGATAAGATTCTCCGCCGTTCACGAGAAAATAAAAAACTTCAGACAAATTTATGTCCCATTCGCCTGAAGTAATTCGCCATATTGATATTATTGCTAGAAATATCGCGCTAGTCCATAAGCTCAAGAATCTGCCTCACAAATTCGCGTTTCAAATTTTCATCTTCTCCGAGTCCTACAAGATATGTAGTGATTTCTTGATAGCCTTTATTCTTTAATATACTTAGCCATGATTTAGAGTCTAAAGGGTCGGCCAAGTCGTTATTTGCGTGATCTCCTGCTACTATCATGAGGGGACTCAGGACTAATTTTTTGATTTCAGGGTGGAGCTTTAACTCTGCTAACACGTCATTAATTAGCGGTGATGATTCAACAGTTCCGACAAAGAATCTCCCGTGTGCCCGTTGATTTAGTGCCAGTTGTAACTGCGGGTAAAGTCCATTAGCGAAATGATTAGGCGTTCCATGTCCCATTAAGATAATTCCGGTCTCTTTGTCTTCAAGCTGCGTCTTGAATCTCATCATAAGAACGTCGGCCATTCCTGAGCAGTCATGAGGGCTGTTAAGAAAGGGGACTCCTAGCTTTAATTTTCTGAATCCATATTTGCCCCGTAAAGTTCTAAACGCTTCGACAACGTTTTTAAGTTCGTCATACTCAACTCCGGGAATCATGTGAGTCGGCATTACATAAACGTCCGTAAATCTTTCATCGTTCAATTTCGCAAGAGCAATAACAGGAGTGTCTATAATGTCGCCTGATTCTGCAAGTTTTCGCCGTATAATATTAGAAGTAAATGAGAGTCTGACTTCAGAATCCGGAAAATTATCTTTTGCGGCGTTGACTAAATTGTCAATTGCTTTGCGGGCCTCTGGCATTGATGTACCGAACGAGACGACAAGAATCGCGGTTTTACTGGAGTCCGAATCAGCAGCAAATGCACTCGCAGGAATTAATAACGTAACAAGAACTAAAGCACATAGAAATTTATTCATTTATAAAGCCTCCTGATTGAGATTAATATTTAATGAAATTATACGCTAATAAATTTACTTGTTATAATTATTTTATATTTTATTAGGGAGCGGATTAATTATAAGATACGATTATATTTTCCTGATTGATAAATCTCTTGAATTATTCTGGGTATTGATTCAACAGTGCTGTTTCTGCGGAGTTAAATACATATATGAAGGACTCATACCAAACGGGCAGAGTTTAAGGCGCATTATAATGACTCAAGTAATTATATTCGCAGTTCTCGTTATATTATGCTTTGAGTATGAATTATCAATAAAATTTTTATCGTCAATGTTAGTATTTGGCCGCAAAAATTTTTACCCTTGGGCAATGCGTATAACTTTGTGCGCTGCAATGATTTTATTTGACTCGTTATTATTATTATATACATTCAGGATTTATAAATTATATCGCGGTAAACTTGCAAGACCGACATTTTTGCCTGATTTAGCAGTAACTCTATTTATTTGCGTAATCTGCTTTGGATATATTGCCGGGAGTATTCACGCCTCACTGACTCAGCATATTTCAATGAACGCATATTTATGGGTAGGACGTGCCTTTGTGCAGCTGTCAAATTTCTTTTATGTGCCTTTAGAGATTGCCGGGGCTGTGCTGCTTTATAATTTCCGGCGGGCTATTCGTGATAATAAGGAGATTCAAGAATGAGAGTTTATTATTTCACGGGAATATTATTACACTGGAGATTTAATCATGAACGAGTTTATTAACATGCTTGATAAAATTTTTTTATTTATCAGTCAATATTATAGAAATGAGCTTTACATGGCCGGGACGAGATTGGCGGGCTTATTATGCAGTTACGCGGATATAATAATGCTCTGGCTGTTTCTTAAATTGTGCGATGACATAAACGGGAAGATTTCTCGGCGGCGTTATTTTGTTATCAAGATATTTGCTGTCTTGACTCCGAGTTTATTATTTGTGAAGGATTCGACGATATTTTTTATTTTACAGGGAATTGTCTTATCTGGGCCGTATTTTATTCTTGTCTGGACTGCATTCACTGAGGCAAAAAATATACTAGCTCATATTAAAGAAGTCATGCATAAATAATTTATGTATAATACAAGTTATAATTAAAGCAATTTTTTATCAGGAGCGAAAATTTTATAATGATACCAACTAGAGAACAGGCTTTGAATCTCTTAAAGCAATATAATAATGAAGAGTCCCACATTCACCACGCTATAGCAGTTGAAAGCACTATGAGGCATTTTGCTGAAATTTTCCACGAAGACCCGGATTTATGGGGCATTGTAGGAATCCTTCACGATATAGACTGGGAAGAAACAAGCGCGACCCCTGAACAGCACTGCCACTTAGCACCTGAAATTTTACGAAATGCAGGAGTCGACGAAAATATAATTCATGCTGTAGTCTCTCACGGATTCGGAATTTGCAGCGATGTTGAGCCGTCTAATCAAATGGAGCGCACACTCTTTACTATTGACGAATTAACGGGACTTGTAATAACTGCCGGACTCGTAAGACCCTCGAAATCTTTATCTGACCTTGAACTCAAATCCGTAAAGAAAAAATGGAAAGATAAAGCCTTTGCACGCGGAGTGAATCGCGAAATTATCAAACAGGGAGCCGAAAAAATGAATATGCCCCTCGATGATGTCATAAGCGAGACTATTATCGCACTTAGACCCGTTGAAAAATTAATCGGAATGTAATATAAATCTAGCTATATTTAATGGAGATGAATTATTTATTATGGCTGTAACTATTTTACTTGCAGATGATCACCCTTTGACACGTTCGGGAATTGCTGAATTTGTCAGGCGTGAAGAAAGTTTTAAATTAGTCGCTGAGGCAGAGGACGGAATAAGCGCGTGGCAATTAATTCAAGAATTAAAACCTAATGTAGCACTCTTAGATATTCGTATGCCCGGAATGGACGGAGTCAGCGTTGCACAAAGAGTCAAAAATGAGGGCTTGAATACTTCAATAGTTATGCTTACTTCTTATGATGCCCAGCAATATGTAATAGCGTCACTACGGGCAGGCGCGCGGGGATTCGTGTTAAAAACTGTGAGTCCCAAAGAATTAACTACGGCAATTAACACAGTCGCAAAGGGAGGGCTTTATTTAGATCCTGAAGTCGCTTCAGTGATGGGAGAACAGGATTTTATACCTGAACAGCTTTCAATGAGAGAAAGAGAAGTGTTATTACTTGCTGCAAAAGGTTTATCAAGCAAAGAAGTAGCAAAACGCTTATATATCAGTGAACGCACAGTACAGACTCATTTGGCCTCGATTTATGACAAATTAGGCTCGCGAAACAAGACAGAGGCATTATTACTCGCGCTGAAATACGGGGTTGTTACTCTTGAAGAGTTGCTGGAGGACGACGAATAAATTTAAATGTTCGCAAGTTTACGCAAAAAATTTACAAGTTCAAAATCTCATCTTTTAGCGTGGCTGTTATCTGCGCTTGTAATTCCTTCTGCCGCTGTAGTACTCGTAGCAATTGCCGGAATGGTCAGCCAAGAACGGGCAATGGATGAAGCTGTGAGTTCATACGTTCAGGATCTCGCAGAAAGTATGTCATATCATTTAGCGTCAGATTCAGAAGTCTGGGCTTACTCAATGTTAAGCGAATTCACAAGACTCCCGTTTTTTTCTTGGGGGCCGTCAATTCCCGGGTGGGTTGCCTTAATCGGTCAAGACGGGCGGGTCGTTGCAGCTTCTCCCGGAGCTATGAATATTTCAGCAATCTGGAATAACACATTACCAGTCGGCCACGCTGTAAAAGTTGAAGACAAGGACGGAGCACAATATACTTTAGCAGTACAGCCCGTGAAACGTCCTTCAGGCGGTTATGTAGTAGCTGCTGTATCATGGACTCAATTACTCGGCGGCTTAGTAGGAGTTACAAGAATTTGGCCGGCTCTTGTCGTGATTATAGCGTTATCTATTTTCGTGGCGATTCGTATGTTATGGAGATTTCTTGTTATTCCTTTGCAGTCAATAGTCGCAGAAATTGATAATATGACACTGGGTAAAGACGTCCCCGAAGATTTGCCGGATATGGCCGTTCAGGAAATAGAGAGCGTACATTTTGCGCTGGTGAGATCAGCACAGGCCGCAGTCGACAGAAATATTTTGCGAAATAATTACGTCCGCGATATTGTGAAGGCTCAAGAACAGGAACGACTCGACATGGCTAGAGAAATTCACGACGGCCCATTGCAGGATATAACGGCATTATTGCAGCAATTACACATGGCACGTGAAGAAGAAAATAATATAGAACGAGTCAAACGCACTGAAGTAATAGCAAAAACTGTAGTTCGTGAGTTAAGATCTCTATGTGATGAACTCGCCCCGCCGTGGGTAGATCTGGGACTCGTTGAAGCCTTAACAGAATTAGCTGACAGATTAGCGCAGGTTTATTATATAGGAGTCTTTACGGATTTTGACGAGGACGCAAAAATTGAAGTCGACAGCGAGAAGACTCTATCTTTATTGCGAATAGTTCAGGAGGCCGTATCTAATGCAGTCAGACACGGTGAAGCCAGCGAGGTATTAATTAAGCTCCATAAAGATGACGATGATACTTTGACTCTAGAAATTTCGGACAATGGGCGGGGCTTTGAGGCAAAAAATATAAATCACGAAACTTTACGAGTCGAGGGACACAGGGGACTCGCGAGCATGACCGAACGAATGAGCTTAATGGGAGGCACTGTAAAAATTACTTCAACACCCGGCGAAGGTACTATTATCACAGCACAATTTAAAGCATAATTAATTATTCCTTTATCCTGAAATATCACGTATAATTTAATCACCAATTAAAAAATTTTATATTAATTTCAGGAGGGGTTTATTCTCATGAAGAAATTTTTATGTTTAGTGCTTGTTATGTTGCTTGCGTCATGTTTTGCTGCTTTTGCTGCCGAACACACAATAACAGTAACTCACATTGTTGACGAAGCTCACTCATGGCACAAGGCGAGCGAATTCTTTAAGCAGGAAGTCGAGAAGCGTTCAGGCGGAAAAATTGAAGTCAAGATTTACCCTAACAGCCAATTAGGCAACGAGATCGACACGATTCAATCGGCTTTGACAGGCGGCGGCGTTGATGTAGTAATCACAGGCGAGTCAATGATGACATATGTTCCCGAACTTGGAATCTTAGGCGTGCCCTATTTAATGACGAGTGATGCCCACGTTGAAGCAATTGCAGGCGGAGAAATCGGCAAAGAAATCGAAAACTTAATGTTAATGGACGGTGCAGGATTCAGGTGTCTTGCTTATTTCGTAAGAGGCCCCCGCGATGTTACAGCTAATAAAGCAATTCGCACCCCCGATGACATTAAAGGCTTGATAATCAGGACTCCAGCGTCAACTATAACCGTATCAACTTTTGAGTCATTCGGAGCAAAGCCCACCCCTATGGCATTCTCTGAAGTCTTCACAAGTTTACAGAGCGGGACTATTCAAGGCCAAGAAAACCCCTTAGCTATGATAAAGTCAGGAAATTTCTACGAAGTCCAGAAATATTTATGCAAGACCGAGCATTTAAGAACATGGCTTTATTTCGCAATGAGTGAGCAAAGTTTTCAGGCATTACCGGCAGATCTGCAAAAAATAGTTCTCGAAGTCGGCAAAGAAATGCAGGCTTATGAACATGAATTATTCTTGAAAGATGAGGCCGAACTTGAAGGCTTCTTACAGTCTAAGGGCATGACAATTATTAACGATGTAGATCAAGCAGCATTTGCAAAACTCGCGGACGATGCTATGCAAAAATTAATGGAAGGCGAATACAAATATTTAAAGCCTCTCTATGACAAAATCAAAGCAGCTGAACCGAAATAAGAATCATGAAATCTTTTAGCCGGTGTGTGTTTATTCCGCATCGGCAATTTTTTAATTTTTTACAGGAGATAATAATTTATGCCATTTCTAGCAGTATCTGACTACACAAAAATTTACTATGAAGACTACGGCGAGGGCGATACGGTTTTATTTATTCACGGTCTAGGCTCTTCACATATGGAGATGAAAAATTTTATTAACGAGTTCAAATCTGATTATCGCTGTATTTCTTATGACCAGCGCGGGCACGGATCTTCTGACAGGCCTTTAATGCATTTGAACGTAAAGAGACTCGGCCAAGATCTGAATGAGTTAATCACATATTTAAATCTCAAGAATATAACTATAATAGGCCACTCAATGGGAGCAGCTGCAATTTTCAGCTATGTAAATCAATTCGGCTGTAACAGGCTCAAGCAAATTATTTCGGTTGATATGTCGCCTTATATGCGTAATACTGTCTGGAAGGGCGGCGTTGTTGTAGGTGAACACACTGACGAAGATTTTTTGTGCGAGCTTGACAGGATATTTGACGATTACGGCGCGGGAATCTGGCACATTGCGAAATTAATGGATCCAGTTTTAGCGAAAATCCCCGAAGATTATTCAGAAGCTATGAAGTCTCTTTGTAGAGAAGGTAAAGATCCCCTAACTTTTGCGAGTCTCTGGTACTCACTTTTTAGGACTGATCAACGCCCCGCAATGTCAAAAATTAATGTCCCGTTTTTGTATATTATGCCTGAAAATGGCTTATATTCAATGGTAACAGCTGATTTTATACGCGAGAACGTAAAAGGCGGCTTTAAACTTGAGAAAGATTTTCCGGGAACTACTCATTTAATTTTGATGGAGAAACCCCGCGAAGTTGCAGAATGTATCAAAAATTTCATGGAAAAAGGAGCGTAAACACGTGAAGATTCTCACAAAAATTTATTACTGGCTGATTTCTTTATTAGCTGTAATAGGAATGCTCGGTTATATTGCGGCAGTAGTCGTTCAAGTTTTCAGCAGGACATTTTTGCCCGTTGTTCCTTCGTGGACTGAAGAGGCAGCGAGATATTTATTTATTTATTCTGTTGCAGTGGGGGCGGCAGCTGTATCACTCAAAGACGAATACGCTAGAGTCGATATTTTTACGTCAAAATTTTCGCCAAGTTTCAAAAAATGTTATGAGATTCTAGTCTGCCTGATATTAATTATATTTGATGTATATCTTGCTTATTATTCAGTGCCTAAATTCGTATTCTTGCGCTTCAGAATGGTATCAACGGCCATGCAGCTTCCTATGCAGTGGATAAATTTTTCTGTCTTGTTATTCGTAATATTGCAGGCTGTATCTTATGCTATTAAGATAATATTATTGCTTTTCGGGACTGACTCTAAAGAATTACTTGCAAGTCCCCAGGAGGAGTCAATCGGAAATTATGACGTTGAGGAGGTCCTTCAATAATGAGCGTTGCTGTATTATTCTTGAGCTTTCTTGTATTCTTATTTGTCGGCTTCCCTGTCGCTTATTGTCTGGGAATTTCGAGCCTGTTATATTTTGTGCTTGAAAATATGCCGCTTGTTACATTTGCACAGAGATTTTTTTCAGGGCTTGACTCGTTTACTCTGTTATGCATTCCCGGATTCATGCTCGCAGGAAATTTAATGAACACCGGCGGAATCACGTATCAAATTGTAAGATTCTGCGATAAAGTTATCGGACATATCAGGGGCGGACTTGGCCTAGCAAATATAGGCGCGTCAATGATTTTTGCGGGAGTCTCAGGAACTGCGGCGGCCGATGCTGCGTCACTGGGCGGAATTCTTATTCCTGCAATGGTAAAAGACGGTTATGATGCTGATTATTCGGTTGCTGTAACTGCGGCGAGTTCGTGTATAGGGCCGATAATTCCTCCGTCAGTGCCTATGATTATGGCAGGAACTTTAACGGGTATAAGCGTCTCTAAAATGTTTGTCGCCGGAGTAATTCCCGGAATTCTAATGGGACTCGGCATGATGTTAGTCGCTTATGTAATTTCAGTTAAACGCAATTATCCCAAGAATGAAAGACGGGCGACTCTCAAAGAAATTATCTCGTCAGGGCGTGAGGCTTTCTGGGCTTTATTAATGATGGTAATAATTCTTGCTGGTATATTAACGGGAATTGTAACACCCACTGAAGCAAGTATTATAGCTGTGTTATATGCGCTCTTCGTGGGATTCTTTATTTATAGGGAATTAACAATTAAATCAGCCCTCGCAGTAATCCGCGACTCAATGGTCGGAGCAGCCGGAATCATGGTACTTGTAGGATTTGCAAACGTTTTCGCATATGTCCTGACAAAAGAACAGATTCCCACAATGATAGCAAATTGGATTCTGTCAATTACTCAAAATAAATTTGTTATCCTGCTTATAATAAATATTTTCCTGTTATTTGTCGGCTGCTTTATGGAGACTATCGCGGCACTGACTATATTATTTCCTGTGTTGCTGCCTGTTGTAACGTCAATAGGAGTCAGCCCGATTCAGTTCGGAGTCATGTGCGTATTGAATCTAGTAATAGGCTTGACGACTCCCCCCGTCGGAGTGTGTTTATTTATTACGACTTCAATCGGCAAAATTTCCATAGCGCAAGGAACTAAGGCAATAGTCCCGTTCTTAATATGTAATTTTGCTGTGTTGCTGCTAGTTACATACTTCCCGCCGGTTACATTATGGCTCGTAGGGCTGTTATATGGAATTTAGCGAGAAAATATTTATTGCAGCAAAAAATTTTACGCATTATTCTACTCCCACCCGCCCGCCCTGCTATTTTATAGCGTGAAAAATTTATAGA
>JAFSWW010000133.1 GCA_017444345.1 Synergistaceae bacterium
CGGGGAATAATAAATAAATCTTTCACTATTCTACTCTGCTACGTAGTAGCAGGGTGGGCGGGTGGGAGTAGACTAAAGCGTAAAATTTATAGTGTTATATAATTACAGGAGCTAAAAATTTTCATGATTGATAGAATTATAGACGAGATTGACGACATAAAGCGAATATTAAAGCATAAAAGCATAGAATTACACTTAATTGAATATCTCAAAGAATTAGACTCACGCCGCAATGACTGGGAGCGGAGATTTTCGTTATTTGTGCCTTCACAGCAAAGACTCGAACGGGGGGCAAAGACTCTCGAACTTGGCGAATCCTACGAGACTATCAAAGAATTACGCTCGGAAGGGGCAAAAAATAAGCTCAGGCAGGACTCATTACGTGATAATTTAGCAGTCGCACGAACTGATTTACAGAGCGCGGAAGAGTCATTAACTCTCATAGAGGCCGAATACAGGGACAAACTCGCCGAACAGACGAAATTAAAAACTGTAACGCAGAGAGTCATGGCACTTGACAGCCAGATAACCGAACGAACTGACGCAGCAATTAATACCCGCCGTGAATTCGACGAGTCAGAAAAAAAATTGCGTGATTGTTCGTTGAAAGTTGAGCAGGCAAGATCTTCACTTGAGAGACTCGAAATTGAATTACGCGAGGCACGAAAATTTTTACAAATGAGGGCAGCTGACGAGAAATTAATCGCGGCACTTCCGGGAATTCAAAAATGTTTCAGCATGTACGAGAAATCAGAAGAGAAGAGGCTCGCTCTAAAATCTTCATGGGAGGCAGCTATTCATAAAAGACAGCAGGCACAAAGCACTCTCAATGACAGAGGGGCGTTATATTCTGATGTTATGCAGAGATTTGAGTTAATCGAGAAAAATTTTTCACGCGCAAGATCATTTTATGAGAGTACGCTCAAGGGCCGGACTATTCCGGAGTGGCGCGAAATCTGCGAGAAAAATATCAAGAAACTTGCTGAACTCGACGAGCTTTATAGAAAATTTCAGGAGGCAAAATCACTTGAAGAAAGACTCAGGAATTCACAGGAAATAAAATTAAGAATCCAGCGGGAAACAAGAAATCTAAATTTGCGCGATGTCGAACAGTCAAGCCGCTTGCATGAATTACAGGCCGAGTCAGAAAAATTAGAGAAAAGAGTCTCGCTTTTACGCCGCATTGAAGATTTAGACGCAGTTAGAGAGCTTTTACAGGACGGCTTCCCTTGTCCTTTATGCGGTTCACGGACTCATCCGTATACTTCAGGGGCTGTTATTCCAAATCCTGAAGAAGTCCATAATCAATTAATTGAGGCTCAAAGCAATTTAGACAAGTTACGCGACGAATTAACAACTAGGCAGGCCAAGACCGGCAAATTAAATCAGGAAATCGAGTCAATCACACGCGATGAAGTAAATTTAAGAAAGCAGCTTAACGAGTTAAACGCCGAAATCTCGTCAAAAGTTTCTATAATGGGTCTGAAGTTGAGCGCGGGAATCTCACCTTTTGAAGAAATTGACAGAGAAAGACAGAAAACTCGCGACTCCCTTCAAATTGCACGCAGTACAGCAGACACAGCCGAATCAGCCGAGCATGATATGAAATCAGCAGCCGACGAACTTGATAAAATTACTCGGACTCGTGAAGAAATAACGAGATTCCATCAAGACGCTTTATTTTCACTCAACAGCGAGAAATCAGACGAGTCAAATTTTGAGAATGAAGTCAAGACTCAGGAAGAAATTGTCAACAGCTTAAAACGTGAATTAATATCGCAAATTATGCCCTTTGGCTATAAATCTTTACCCGATAAGAACCCCGGCGAAATTATTTCAGCTCTTGAGAAAAGGCTCAATGCATGGCAGGAAGGCACAAGAAAGCGCGACGAACTCGAACACGAAGTATCAGTATCACAAGCTAAATTTGCAGCTCTCAAGAAAGATAAAGAGTCCTTCAGGCTCAAACGTGAAGAACTTGCAAGCCGCGTTAAAGGAGTCGAGGCCGAACGTGACAGCCTGCAGCAACAGAGAATTATATTATTTGCCTCACGCAAGCCCGATGACGAACAGGAACGAATGAGCAAAGATGTAGAATTATTACGCGGCCGACTCAATGAATGCCGGGAGACTCGCAACGAGAAAAGCGCAAAACTTGATAAATTATTGACGGCGATTCACAGCTTAGAGACTCAAATGGCCCGGGGTCGTGAAGATTTACAGAAACATGAAGTAAATTTCGGCAAAAAGTTAATTGCTTTAGGATTCAAGAATGAAGAAGATTTTGCGGCATCATGTTTAACTAGCGACGAACGGCGGGACTTGCAAAATAGATTACGCGAATTAACACGTGAAGATTTAGATATTAAGTCCGAAAAAGAGAATACACGCGCGAAATTAATCGAACTTCAAAGCGACGGCGTAAGATTTGACCCCGACCAGTTAAAATCACGTCTTGAGATGGCTAAAAATTTAATTCGTGAAAATCAAAGCGAAAATATACCCTCTGAGACCATAAAAGAAATAAGAGAACTTGCTAAAATTTGCGGCCTGTCAAGTGAGGTGCTTTAACGTGAATAATTTAATATGGGATGAGTTAAAATTTTTTATATCGCGCTTAAAATCTTTATCAATCAGCGACTCCCTTAATCTCGATAATAATAATCACGGCTTCTGTGTATCAGTAAAATGCGAGCTTGAAAGCTGGGTATACTGCCCTGATAATATAAATCAAGATATTTGCGATAAAGTTATTAATTTCTTTACTGGGCGCGAGTCTTTCATGTGGCCTGTATATAATAATGCTGACACGAAAATTTTAGACGATTCAGGACTATTTTATGCAGGTGATTTAATTGCTATGAGCCTTAATCCTGAGAATGCAATAACGAGTAAAGCAAATCCAAATATAAAAATTGAACGCGTCATAAATAATTCTCGTGAATGGGCAGTTACTGCGGGAATTTCTTTCGGGAGTCAGGAAAACGAGATCACCCGGAATTATATAAATTTTATTTCTGCCATGAATCAAGACCGGCAAAATTTAGCATTATATCTCGCAAAACTTGATAATAAACCGGCGGGAACTTTCTTATTAACCCGCAAAAACGGTGTATATTATTTCGGAGTCAAACCTGAATTCAGGCGCATGGGTATAGCAGCGGCCATGATGAGCGAAATTTGCAGGTTATCGAATTTACATGATAGAAATATTATAACTTTACAAGCGACTCCATCAGGATATAAATTTTATAAGTCGTTCGGATTCAGTGAATTATTCGCTATAAAAGTCTATTCGCCTGAGAAAGAAATTTTTTAATTATTATATTTTGTAAAATTTTATATATAATTTCACGTGTAATAATTTTTTTTCGGGAAGTGTTTTAACTTGAATAATTTAAAATGGGGCGGCGTTGATTGTCTCGAACTCGCTAATAAATTCGGGACTCCTTTGTACGTTTATGATACGGGAATAATTAAATCTCGCTGCAAAGAACTTAGAGACACTTTTATAAAACGCTGGGATGAGAAAAATGTTAGAGTCCGTTATGCAAGCAAGGCTTTCTTGACCCGTTCAATGGCAAAATTAATCGAACATGAAGGGATCGGCCTCGATGTCGTATCACTGGGCGAATTATACACGGCTTTGAGCGCAGAATTTCCACCTGAAAGAATCGAAATGAACGGTAACGCTAAGAGTCATGATGAGATTTCTTTATGCGTTAAATCAGGAGTCGGCCGCATAATCGTAGATCACCCTGACGAGCTGCAAATTATAGAGAAATACGCGCAGGAATTCGGACGTGTTCAAAAAATTTTGATTCGAGTAGCTCCCGGAGTCGACGCTCATACTCACGCATATATAGCAACTGGTCAAACTGGCAGCAAATTCGGATTTCCACTTGACGGCGATATGTTACCAGACGCGATAAAATATGCAATGACGAGTAAATATTTATATCTCACCGGGCTTCATTTTCATGTAGGATCGCAATTATTTGAAATCGATGATTATTTGAAGTCGCTTGATATAATTATTAACCTCATGAAAAAATTGCATGACTCGTTAAACTTTACGACTCGTGAATTAAATCTCGGCGGAGGATTCGGGGCTGTCATAAATCCTGCTATACCCGCAATGAAAGCAAGTTTTTACACTGACCCGATGATGCAGTTACTACACGAGAAATGCAGCGAATATAATATTGAAATCCCCCGTGCTGTGATTGAGCCCGGACGCTGGATAATTTCAGAATCGGGAATAACTCTTTACAGTGTTGAGAATATAAAATCTTTAACGGGAATAACTTTTATAGCAGTAAACGGGGGAATGGCTGATAATCCTAGATACGCTCTCTATCAGGCAGAATATAACGCAGTCAGAGTCAAAAATTTTGATGAGCCTGCAAATTATAATAACACTCAAGTTTCAATTGTCGGAAAATGCTGCGAGTCAGGCGATATATTAATCGATAATGCTAAGATTCAAGAAGTCAAGCCGGGCGATATTATTGCTCTATATAACACGGGTGCTTACACCTTCAGCATGTCGAGTACTTATAACAAATTGCAGCGTCCTGCAGTCGTCTTTGTCGAAAATGGGAATTCTAAATTAGTCGTCGAGCGTCAATCACTTGAAGATATTACACGGGGCGATTTGCTGATAGATTAATTATTTATTATAAATTCTCCGATAAAGTAATCAGGATATTCTGTAATGACAGGAGGTTAATTTTTTATGGCATCAATGAGCATTTCGGGTGTAGTCTCCGGCATGGACTGGGACAGCATGATAGACTCTATAATTGAATCAGCTGCCGAGCCCGCTCAAGTCCAAGTCAATAAGAAGACTAATTTAACCCGCAAAAAAAGTTTATTCGAAGAAATGAAAGTCATGGTGCAAAGTATTCAGACTTCCATGACTTCTTTAAAGTTGCCGTCAACCTATAGTGCTAAGGAAATCGAAATCGAACGCCTTGACTCAAATTCTTCATATAAGGGCGTATTAACAGCGACAGTAAATGCAGACGCAGAAGTCAGTGTGCATGAAGTCGAAGTAACACAGATAGCGCGCGCCCAAACTAACAGGTCAAGCCAAATAACAAGCTCAACTATAGCAAGCAATCTAAGTAATTACGGCCTGACAGATTCGACTCTGTATATTTCAGCAGGCGGGCAGAAAATCGGCGTAGATGTATATTCAACTGATAGTTTACAGGCTTTGAAGTCGCGAATTAATAACACTTTGAAGACTCTTGACAATCCCATGAATATAACTGCGTATGTTTCTGATAATAGATTATTACTCCGCAGCGATTACACAGGGACGGGCGAGACTTCAGTAGAAGAGACGATTAATTACAGCTTGAACGGGTATAATAAACTCTCTGATATTCTCGTAACTGAAGGCCAAGAAAGCAATTTATCTATTAACGGCTACACTCAAGGCACTGACTATGTAGTAGTAAATACTCCTGAGGGCAGCGAAATTAGATGGAATTTATACGAGGACACCGACGAGGTAAAACTCGGAAAAAGCATAACAGCGACATATCAATTTGGAGCGGGTGATGTTTTTGACTCGTCAGTTCTTGATATAACACAAAAAAAAGGCTCAAGCTCTGAAAGCACAACAAGTGTATCGAGTTTGCTGGGATTTACTCCGGGTAATTATGAAAATCTCAAGATTAAAGGCTCCGACGGGACATTATATAAATACGGCCGGGACTTCACGATTAATGACAGCGGCGCAGTCGAATGGCTTACCAGTGCTACAGTTACAAATGAGCCGGATTCTTATACTGTATCTTATGCTAAAAATTTAACTGTTTCAAATGATATAACAATGGGCAGCGGCAAAGATGCAGATATAACAAGTAATTTTTATTCACTGTCAGCACTTAAGACCGCATATTATAATGAATTCGGTATAGATTTACCCACTGAAGAATTAACGGCCTCCAATGGTAAGACTTACACGTATATAAGCGATGATGTTAATTTCACAATAGACGGCTACGAATACGGGCGGGATTTTGTTTTACGTCAGAACAGCACGAGTCATATTGCTATTGGATGGGGCGGCGGATATGTTGCAGAAGCCTACGCAAAAGAACATTCAATCGATACCAGCGAAATGATAATTCCTGATGAGGGCGATACTTACACAATAAAATTTAATCATACTTATTCAGCAGCAGGAGACAGTACGACAGATTTATCGACTTTGCTGGGCTATGATGTCTCTTCGGATTATGAAAACGTTGTTATAAAAGATTCCGACGGCAATATTTACGAGTACGGCACGGACTACACAATAACTGACGGCGTTTTAACGTGGCATACTAGAAATAGCAGAATAAATCCAACAGACGGCACAGAATACTCGTTTATTTACACGAGCGCAGAACCTATAAAAGCAAGCCTTACAAGCTCGGATCTTGTCGATGAAGATTACCCCGATGAATATTATTTGAATCTCGAAGCAACTGACGGCGAAATCTCTTCAGGAAGCACTAATTATTTAAGCTGGGATCAAATCGAGTCAGAAATTGATACGACTGATGATGACGTTATGGATTTATATTTTACCGTTAAAGATTCAAATAATAATATTTATAAATACGGCACAGATTACACGATAGATTCTGATTCGTCAGGTAATTTGATTCTAAAATGGGATATTGACGAAGACGAGATACCGGCAAATTTCACAGTAACTTATACCGGCCATACTACAGGAGTAGACAGCGGCGGGGAGACTCTCAACGTTAATTTAACGCGTTCATACACTGATGATATTTTATGGGCGTCAAGTTCTGATATTCCGTATTATTCAAAATTTGAGGGCGGTACTACGACAATAACACAAGGCGGAAAAACTTTTTATGAAGGCGTTGACTTTGACATTGTAGACGACGGGAACGGCCGCGCTCAAGTTCAATGGGCAACTGACTCCGGTTATGAGTGGTATCTGCCTGCCTCAGGAGCTAATACACGCTACACAATAAATTTAACGAGTTCGGACGGGACAGCTTATACTTATTCAGCAGTCAGAGATTATCAAGACACAATAAATTTAGGTGATTACGGATTTACGAGCGTCAACGGTGCGATCACATCAGTAACTTATCAGGGCAGCAGCACTCACACTTATGATTTAACGGCAACAGAGACAGATGATGAAGGCAACGTAACTTACACACAACGAGAAAATATGCAAAAAGAAATCGGCGCATACTACAACGAAGGCACAAACGGCGGCGTGAAAGTCTTTAATTTTAACTGGGTAACACCTGACAGGACTGCGAACTCTTTACCAGCAAGCGGCGACTCATTAACAGTAAGTTATGAATATGATGCTAACACGTTTGAATTAAGCGACTCAGACGATGACGCATTATTAAAGGCTTTAGGCTTCCTGAACTCAAGCGGGGAACTTGACGAAGATAATTACACGGCGGCCCAGAACGCAAAATTAATACTTGACGGCGATAACGAAATCGAGAGATCTTCAAATTATATCGGTGCTTCTTATGAGAACGAAATCGACGAGCTTAAGGGCGTAACTTTGACTCTTAAGGGCACGGGCATTGTCTCGCTTGATATTGCACATGACGCAGAGAAGGCAGTCGAATCAATACAAACATTTGTCGACGGCTATAATGATTTAATGAACTGGATTAATACGCGCATGACTGAAAGCCAAGTAGACGAGGACACAGCAGCAACAGTTGACTCTGATGATTTCAGAATGAGATGGGGACTTCTGCACGGGAACTCTCTTTTACGCAACACAAAGAGTCAAATGCGTAATATACTCGCGCAAAATTTCACATTCTCATTTACCCAGCGTGTAAGCTCTCAAGAAATTTACGGGACAATGGCTCATAACGGCTTAAAATCTGACTCGACTTTGAGACTCAGAATCGGCACAAAATATGTCGATGTTCCTATTTACACGGGCGACACTATAACAGATATTGCAAATAGAGTTAATGACCCGACTAATACGGACATGAGAGCAATTTTTTACGATGATGACGGAAATTTACTCGAACAGCCATTACTCAAGGCAACCGCAGAAAATGACGTATTTGTAATTAATTCGACTTCTGAAGACGAAATAACAATGTCAGGCACTGCAGCAATGAACGCCCTCAAAATGAATTACACGTATAAAGGCCTGTATCAAGTCGGAATCGCTACAACTTCAACGGATTATGGCAAGAGTGGCGAACTTGAATTTGACACTAGCAAGTTTATGGAAGCTCTTGAAGACAACCCGACCGAAGTACAAGACTTAATGGTAAAATTTGCGGGAGAAATGGACACGTGGCTTAAATCAATGCTTACTACTTCAGCGAGCGGAGAAACTAAAGGCACATTATCGCGTCAAATCGATGACATTCAAACGCAGATTGACTCAATTAATGAATATCTCGAAAACTATCAAGAGAGACTCGACCGCATGGAGGAGTCATTACGTTCAAAATATGCCGCAGCTGAGGACAGAATCGCGCAATTATCACAGAAAGCAAGTTCAATCGCAGCAATCTTAAATCAGCTTAACGGGAATGCTTCAAATTCCAGCAGCAGCACAAGCTCATAAATATAAAATTTTCATGGCAGGTCTTGACTCGTTCAGGGCTTGCCATTTTTTTATGGTAAATTCTCAAGCAAATTTTTGACTGATTCAATATCTCCGCACTTGATTATATGCGAGTCTTTGCGCTTTATAGTCTCAGGAGATCCCCCCGCATTATAAGTTATTACAGGAGTCCCGCATGATTCGGCCTCAAGATTCACAGTGGGATAATTTTCTTCATAGCTGGGATTAAAGAATATATCTGACTCAGTATAAATATTTGCGAGTTCAATTTGATTATTAGTGCGTTGAATTGCGATAATATTTTTATACCCGGCCAAGTTCTTAATTTGCGAACTCGTTAACCCGACAAGAAATATTATAAATTTTCCAGAGTCAAGAATCTTTGCGAGTCTTATAAAGTCATCAAGTCCCTTTTTCTTATTCCAGATATTAGCGACTCCGAGTATAATTTTTTTGTCCTGTAAATTATATTTTTGCCTGAAATTTCCGGGCGTGGGCTTGAAAATATTTTCGTCAATCTTGTTATATCTGACTTCAACGGGATAATCACATAGAAAACTTTTTTTTACGAGTCCGGCGAGCCACTTTGACGGCGTTATAATCGTTAAATTTTTTATCCCAGTAAATAATTTGCGCTTGTCATCAAAATTTTTACAGCTTGAGTCTGCAAAACTTGCAGGATATGAATTTTTTTGCGGGCAATTCTCGCAATGAGTCTGCCATTTATCGCAATTAGCAATTAAGAAGTGTGCACAATGACCCGTAAAGCTCCAGCAATCATGAAGAGTCCATAAAACTTTTAGATTTTCTCGTGATTTTATCCAGGTAAATAATAATTCAATATTTATATAATATCCGTGAATGTTATGCAGCCATAATAAATCAGGGTTAAAATTTTTATTCACCCAGTCAAGAAATTTTTTAGTCGCATGTCTTGAATAAAAGCCGTGTCTATCTGTTAATCTAGTCAATAAAGCGTGAAAATATACATCTGATTTAGTGCCTATCTTGACAGCAAATTTTTTGAATCTCTCAGGCACATAATCGCTCCGTCCGTAAGCAATTTTTACATCATGGCCTTCACTTGTAAATTTTTCTGCGAGTTCTCCCGTTATTTTGCCCGTGCTGCCAGTCCCGCAGACTGAATTAATAAATAATACTCTCATGCAAATAAATACTCCCGTATAAATAATAAAATTTTATCAAGTATACAGCTTTATTTGCGCTATAATCATAAAAAATTTTAGGAGTGAATAATTTAATATGGACTACGCAAAAGAATCGCTGAATTTACACGAGAAGTGGCAGGGCAAAATTGAAGTTATTTCAAGAGTTCCAGTTAAGACGCGCGAGGATTTATCACTTGCATACACGCCAGGAGTCGCGAGTCCCTGTTTAGAGATTCAGAAAGATATATCAAAAAGTTATAATTTGACTCGTCGTCATAATTTGTGCTTAGTTGTTACAGACGGGAGCGCAGTATTAGGACTCGGCAATATAGGCCCCGAAGCTGCAATGCCCGTTATGGAAGGGAAGTGCGTATTATTTAAGTCATTCGCAGGAGTTGACGCGTTTCCTTTATGCGTGAAGACTCAAAATGTCGATGAGTTTGTAGAGACAGTTTATAATATTTCCGGCTCATTCGGGGGGATTAATTTAGAGGACATTTCAGCACCCCGCTGCTTTGAGATTGAGCGCAAATTAAAAGAATGCTGCGATATTCCTATATTTCATGACGACCAGCACGGGACAGCAGTAATTACTTTAGCAGGACTCACAAATGCATTAAAAGTTGTCGGGAAAAAATTAAGTGATATAAAAATTGCAATAAGCGGGGCAGGGGCAGCAGCAATCGCAATCACTAAATTATTATTATCGGCCGGAGCTAAAAATATAATTTTATCTGACAGGACGGGAATAATTTATAACGGGCGCGATAATTTAAACTGGATCAAGCGCGAAATGTCAGAACTCACAAATCCCGAAAATATTAAAGGCTCTCTATCAGACGCTATGAAGGGTGCTGATGTATTTATAGGCGTGTCTGCTCCTAATAGCGTAAATCCTGAAATGGTCAAATCAATGGCACAAGACCCGATTATATTTGCATGTGCGAACCCGACTCCGGAAATATTCCCGGAAGAAGCTAAACAGGCCGGAGCTAAAATTATTTCAACTGGACGCAGCGATTACCCGAATCAAATTAATAACGTTCTTGCATTTCCGGGCATATTCAGGGGAGCTTTTGACGTTCGTGCGAGCGACATTAACGAGGAAATGAAATTAGCGGCCTCAAATGCTTTAGTTTCTCTTGTGAGTGAAAGCGAATTAAACCCGGATTATATTATTCCCGCAGCTTTTGACGAACGAGTCGGCCCTGCAGTCGCAAAGGCAGTATCACAGGCGGCAATTAATTCCGGTGTAGCAAGGATTTAATAAATATCATGAATGAAAGTTTTTTAGCGGCCTTAAGAGTCGTTATTCCCATGATTATATTAATGTCAGTGGGCTATTTAATGCGGGCTACTAATAAAATCACACGTCCTGCAATGAAGGAATTTGACCGGATAATTTTTCTTGTATTCATGCCTGTATTATTATTCAAGAATATTTATGATATGGATTTCTCGCAGGGATTCGCACTAAAAGAAATAATTTTTGCTGCTGTATGCCTGCTTGTAGTATTTATAATAGCTTACTATGTGCCTCGCGTGTTCGTTAAAGACGGCAATAAATCCAGCGTAATCGGCCAAGCAGTGGGACGGTGTAATTATATTTTATACGGTATCGCAGTAAGTGAAGCTCTTTACGGTGAAGGTAATTCAAAAATGGTAGTAATGCTTGCTGTTCTCGTTATTCCTGCGATAAATACATTTTCGGCTGTAATTCTTGAATTAAATAGATCAGGGCGAACAAGTCCCGGAAAATTATTTATTGCAATTTTGCGAAATCCCATGATAATAGCTTCGTTGCTTGCATTTGCGTTAAATCTTTCAGGCGTAAAAATCCCCGTGCCCATATGGTCAGCAATTAAAAGCCTCGCGAATTCCACTACAACAGTGAGTTTTATTTCACTGGGAGTCGGCCTCGAAATGCTGGAGTCAAAATCTGATAGAATGCCGCTTTTACTGGGAATAATTTTAAGAATGCTTATAGTTCCGTTAATATTTATGCCGATTTCGATTTTAGCAGGATTCAGAAATGAAAGTTTATGCGCAATGATGATAATTTTTGCGTCCCCTTCTGCAGTAGCTTCTTATCCTATGGCTATAGCTATGGGAGCAGATGGCAAATTAGCGGGTCAGCTTGTTTGCATAACGACTTTATTATCAGTCCTGACTATATTTTTATGGACATTTATTTTGCGTACACTTGGCCTGATGTAAATAGCGATAAATTTTTATTGTGAGTTTGCATATATTTGTCCTGATAAAAAATTTTTATGCGTGAATGCGGGGGCACCCCGTGTCCGTTCCCGAACTAAAAGACTCGGCTTGCCGAGCCCGCACCCCCTCCCCGCCCGGAATGTTTTAAGCAGCCGAGTATACAATAATGCATTTAACCGCCTAATAAACTTGTAAGAATTCTAACGCCTTCCATTGCGTCGCGAGCATAATAATCAGCACCGGCATATTTTGCTAAATCAGGAGTCAACACAGCACCTCCGGCAATAATTTTTACTTCAGGGCATGACTCTTTTAATTTCGTGATAGTATCTTTCATGCTTGCTACAGTAGTTGTCATTAAAGCACTCAACCCGACGACGTTAATATTATCGCGTTTGACAGTCTCGACAATCAAATCAGGCGGGACATCTTTCCCTAAATCTATAACGTCAAAATTATAATTCTCGAAAATAGTTCGCACTATATTTTTGCCAATATCATGGACATCGCCGTAAACAGTAGCAAGTACAACAGGGCCGCGTGCTTTGCTTGAATTCCCTTCACGAGTCATAATGCTTGATAAGACTTCAAAGGCAGATTTTGCGGCTTCAGCGGATTTTATTAATTGAGGTAGAAATAACTTCCCTGACTCGTAATTTTTTCCGACAGTGTCAAGAGCTGGCACAATATTTTCCTGAATTATATCGAGCGGCTTTTTTTGTGAGCTTAATTCTTGAGTGAGTTTCGCTGATTCGTCTTTAAGTCCCTTGATAATTGCATTATTGAGAGCGTCTATATTTGTTATTTCCTGCTTTAATTGCGAGTTAATAATTTGCGGGTTAATTTTTTGTGCCGGGTGAATTTCGCAAAATGAGATATATTCTTGCATTTCATTTTCTGAGCCGGTTAATAATTTATAAGCTGATAAACTTTCTTGCAAGTCTAAATCTCCGGGGTTAATAATAGCCGCGTCAAGTCCTGACATTAAAGCCATGATTAAGAACGTACGATTTATTAAAGCACGTCTAGGCAGCCCGAAAGATATATTACTCAAGCCCAGTACAGTATTAACGCCTAAATTATTTTTCACGAGTTTAATAGCTTTGAGAGTCTCACCTACTAAATTTTGCTGTGCCGATGCCGTTAAAGTCAAGCAGTCAATTAAAATATTTCGTCTAGGAATGCCTAAATTTTGAGCGTGTTCACAAATTTTTTTAGCGATATTAAATCTCTGTTCGGCTGTCTCAGGAATTCCCGACTCATCAAGTGTCAGGCCAAGAACGCAGGCACCATATTTTTTTGCGATGGGTAAAATATTTTCTAAGCTTTCAATTTTGCCATTTACTGAATTTAATAACGGTTTGCCATTATAAAATCTTGCTGCTTGTTCCATAGCGTTATAATTAGTCGTATCGATTTGAATGGGAAGATTTACAATTCCCTGAATTTCAGTGAGTGCCCTGCATAAAATCTCGGTCTCGTTAATATCAGGAAGTCCCGCGTTTAAATCGAGAACATCTGCGCCCTGTTCGACCTGCTTTAGAGCCTCTTTCAGCAAGTAATCTATATTATTTTCTCGTAGTGCTTTCTGTAATAATTTTTTGCCCGTTGGATTGAGCCTCTCACCGATAATTATAAATTTATTGCCGAATTCGACTATATTAGACGCTGAACAAATTAGAGTTTTTTCGGGAATATTGCGCGTTATTGCATGAGAAAATTTACTAGTTACAGCGTTTTTCATGTTTAAAATATGTTCGGGAGTAGTTCCGCAGCACCCGCCGAGAATATTAACGCCCATTTGTGCAAATTTTATAGATATATTAGCAAACTCTTCAGGTGTTACGTCATAATGAGCCGCCCCGTCAATCATAACAGGCAGCCCCGCATTTGGCTGAACCATTACGGGAATATGTGAGAGCGCGCAAATTTTTTCGACAATCGGCACTAATTGAGCAGGACCGAGCGAGCAGTTTACACCTAGCGCAGAAATTCCCAGCCCCTCAAGTGTTGCCGTCATTGACTCTATGCTAGTCCCGAAAAAAGTACGTCCTCCCTCTTCAAAGCTCATAGTTGCGAAAATGGGAAGATCTGAATTTTCACGAGCTGCTAAGATTGCCGCTTTTAACTCGTATAAATCCGTAAAAGTTTCTAGCAAAATTACATCGCATAAATCCCGGCCTGCTATGACCATTTCAGAAATTGCATTATAGATTTCGTTAAATGACGCGTCGCCTGAAGGAGCCATTACACGACCAGTCGAGCCAATATCCAGCGCGATTAGTGAATTATTTTGTGCGGCATCACGAGCTAATTTGCACCCGGCCTGTATAATTTCCTGAACGTTATAGCCCGTATTAGCTAGCTTAAATTTATTAGCTCCGAAAGTATTAGCTGTTATGAAATCTGCACCGGCCTTAAAATATTCTTGATGAATTTGGCGAATTAAATCGGGATTAGTTAAATTCAATATTTCGGGAACTTCACGGAGTTTTAGCCCGCGAGCTTGTAACATACTTCCCATAGCGCCGTCAAAGAAATAAATTTTATTATTGTCAAGATTAAACAAGTTTTTACACCTCCTGAAAAAGTATTATATAATAATTCTTAATCTTAAAAGGTGTATGACTTGCAAGTTTTTATAATTAAGTTTTGAAGTATAACAGCAAGAAAACTCATTCGCAAGATAATATCTATATAAAATTTTATCACATATCGCAAAAAATCAAATGATATAATAATTCACAAGAGGGGGCTCGGAAGTAGGACAGTCTGCTTCATGCGGGTAGTCTAACTGTAGGACTTAGGTGATGAAGATGGGTAAGAAAACTCACAAATCCCGGAAATCTAAATCACGAAAAAGGACAGTGAGAAGGCTCATCCGCAAAATTAGATCTTTCTTCGCTGTCCTGTATTGGTTATTTAGTTTCGCCCTAACTACATTACTGCTTTGGGATAGACTATTTAATTAGTACCGTGTAGCTTTATTTATTCTTTAATAGGGAGCAACTCCCCTCAACGCTGCCCCTATTGTATCACATTTAATAATAATCTATATTAATTTCGCAATTACCGGAATAGTGAACATACACAATAAATTATGCAGGAACATAACTTTAGCGGCGAAATCTGTATTACCGTCATAAATCTGCGTCAAAACAGTAATCATACTGGGCGCGGGCATAGCAATAATTAATATAATAATGGCTCGTACTAAATTATTATCGCTCAAATTAATGAACTCAAGCAAAGCAAATATTATAACAGGGACGATTAACAATCTTATAATTGCCGAACTCCAAACGCTTAAATCCGTGAATAATTCGCCCGGTTTAGTTTTTGCTAAAGACATGCCTATAATAAACATAGAAAGCGGCGTAGTAATATTTGACAAATGAGTTAAGGGAGCTGCTATAATTACCGGTAATTTAATTTGCGAGAAATAGAATATCAGGCTCAAAACTGTAGCGAGATTTATATTACTGAATATAATAGCTTTCATGCTTAATTTAACGTGAGGGTCTGAAATATTATCTTTGCTGATTTCGATAGCTCCGAGTGTATAAACAGTTAGATTAAACGAGATATTGAACATTACAGCCAGCGCAAGGCCTTCACTTCCGAATAAAGCAAGTGCAACAGGAAATCCCATAAAGCCGGTATTTGAGAAAGCGCAGGCAAACGACCAAACGCCCCGGGTGCCTTCAGGAATTCCGAGAAAGCGCGATATAAATTTGCAAAAATATAACGTGAACACGAAAATAATAACTCCGCTTAAAACTAGAATTGCGCAGTCATGAATAAAATTAGGGTCATAATCACGAGTTACAAGCGAAATAAAAATAGTACACGGCAAAGTAAATTTAACGAGAAACGCCGAAAAAATTCCCGAAGCCTCAGCCTTAAACACTCTCGAACGTACAGAAAGATAGCCCGCTGCTATAATAATAAACAATCCCGCCAAATTTGAGAATACTACGAAAAAATCAAGTTTCATATAATAAATTGCTCCCCGATAAAAAGATAAAAAATTTAAATAATATTTTAGTATAATTAGATAAATTTATGCGAGAAAGCGAGAAAAATTTTTATATATCATGATAATAAACATAAACACGCCTGAATTTATTAACGCAAAATTTTTTATGAGAGATGAGCCTGTAATTTGCGATTACCCCGTTATAAATCCTTCACAAGTTCACGGACGAGAAATTATTATACTTGATGATAATTATAATATAAACGAGCATTCAAGAGCAGACGGAATTATATTAAAATCTCATAAATTAGCGGCCTCGTTAAAATTTGCTGACTGCGCACCGGTCTTAATATATCCTGAAAATAATAATAATTCAGAGTGGGCTATGATATTGCATTCAGGCTTTAAAGGCACGTGCTTAAATATTTGCGGTCATGCTTTAGAACTCGTGAATAATAATAATCTTCATGCATGGATCGGGCCGTGTATAGGCTTTAATAATTACATGAGGGATTTTGCGGACGAATGGACTCAGAAAGCGATAAAAATTTTTGACGAGAATAATTATAGAATTTCGGGCGATAAAGTATATTTTAATCTATCAGGCGAGATATATTCACAATTAATAAAATCAGGACTTGCGAGCGAGAATATTATTATTTCAAATATAGACACTTTCACAAATCCTGAATGCTATTCATACAGGCGGGGCAATATTAATCAGAGAATGACTCTTCTTGTTTCGCTGGCTCATTCTCAAGTGCGATAATTGCTTTTATTTCGTCATTGCTTATGACTTCTTTATCTTGCAAAACTTTCGCGGCCTCGTGTAAAACTTTTTCATGTTCCCGCAAAATTGATAGTGCTTTATCTTGAGCCTCACTCACAAATCTTTTAATTTCGCTGTCAATCTTGTCAAATGTCCCCTCGCCTATGTCTTCACGGTTTTGAGCGGCACCGTTTAGATACATCATTGAAGGCGCGGCATATCTCACAGGCCCTAGAGCTTCAGACATTCCGAATTCAGTAACCATTCGGCGGGCTAATTCCGTAGCTCGTTCTAAATCATTTGATGCACCCGTTGAGCCTTCACTGAACACTAATAATTCAGCAGCTCGGCCTCCCAGCATTACAGCCATTTTTGTTTTGAGTTCGCCCTCAGTGATTAAATATTGATCTTCTGTAGGCATTTGCATTGTGTAGCCTAGAGCCCCTTTTGTCGTGGGAATTATGCTGACTTTGTGAACAGGGTCAGAGCCGGGCAGGTAACAAGCTACTAAAGCATGACCTGTTTCATGATAGGCCACTTTTTTGCGGATTTCAGGAGTGAGAGGCGTTTTTCTCTGAAGGCCTGCTACAACTCGTTCAATAGCTAAATCAAAATCATTCATTGTAACTTTATCGGCCTTGTGTCTGGCAGCAAGTAAGCTGGCTTCATTAGCAATATTTGCCAAGTCAGCCCCGGAAAATCCCGGAGTAACTTTCGCAATCGACCTTAAATCAATTTCAGGAGCAAGCGGCAATTTTTTCGTGTGAATCTTTAAGATTTCTTCCCTGCCCTCTTCAGTCGGCAAAACAACTTGAATTTGTCTATCAAAGCGCCCCGGACGTAATAAAGCCTGATCCAAAATTTCCGGCCTGTTAGTAGCTCCCATTATGACAACGCCGTTATTATCTTCGAAACCGTCCATTTCTGCGAGTAATTGATTTAAAGTATTTTCCTGCTCTGAGTTGCTGTTAAAGTTCCGCATTCTTGATTGTCCTATAGCGTCAATTTCGTCAACAAATATAATGCACGGAGCTTTTTTCTTGGCCTGATCAAATAAATCACGAACACGAGCCGCGCCCACTCCTACGAACATTTCTACAAAACTTGAGCCGGTAATAAAGAAAAACGGTACTCCTGCCTCGCCTGCTGTAGCCTTAGCAAGTAAAGTCTTACCAGTTCCGGGAGGTCCTACAAGCAAGACACCACGCGGCAATTTTGCGCCGAATTTGTCAAATCTAGCTGGTTCCTTGAGAAACTCTATAATTTCGCGTAATTCAATTTCAGCCTCACCAGCTCCGCCGATATCGCTGAAGTGTACGCCGGTCATTTCGCCCTGTAATTCTTTAGCTCGTGAACGCCCAAAGGAAAAAATACCCCCTCCGCCCCCGGGCATATTCCTGAAAATGAAGTACCAGATTATAATTAATGGCAGCATAGGAAGCATTATTCCCATGAATAAATCAAGCAGGCCGTCCCGTTTAGCAACTCCGCCGAATTTAATATCATTGCTTGCGAGTCTCTCAATTAAAAACGGGTCAGGAAGTCTCACTACACTTTTGAAATTATTATTATTTATTCCGGATAAAATTTTTTTATTGTGTAAGATTTTGCCGTCGATTATCTGCATTTTACGAGGCTCTTTGTCCGGGCTTTCTGATTCTTTGAGGGTGTAGCTAATTCTTGATTCTGAAATATCAACGTTTTCAATGTCATTTTTTGACAAGTCAGCAAGAAATTCACTGTAGGGGACTTCTGTTTTGCTCTCACTGTAGGGCTTGTAAATATATTCAGCAAAAAGCCAAGCTGCTATTAATGCTATAAGAAAATACCATAACGAAAATTTTTGTCCTTTGTTCATATTTTAATTATTTACTCCCATAAAAAAATTTATTTATTTCCTGAATAAAGCCCGGCCGCTCAAATTTCTCCGGGTCCTATCCGTTAATTTCTCAAATTCTAGTGAGATTGCCTCACGTTCTGACTCATTTACTGGCATATTGTCAAGAAATTTATTTACTTTGTCCGATAAATCATTAATTTCTTTCTCGCCGGGTGTTACAGTCCGGCCTATATTTTTAAGGCTCATGACGGCCAAGTCTGCAACTAATAAAGCTAAATCGTGAAAATTTATATCTTGATTATAATCTTGAGAGTCATTATTAACTTTTTCGCGCTTGATTCTGGTAGCAAATAAAAGAAATCCCACTCCTAAAGCAAGCCACGCAGAACCCGCAGAAATTCTATCTATATAAAACATGTAACCGGCAAATATGCTCAAGATAAAGCCAGCGCAGAATAACACCCACCGCAAAAAATTATCGAGACTCATTCGTAAAAATCTCCTGTAATTTCCGTGAAGCTAAATCTAAATCATCATTCACAATTATATAATCATATTTATCAGCAAATTTTAATTCTTTGACGGCATTAGATAGTCTTATATTTAAATCGTGCTGGCTCTCTGTGTTGCGGTTAATTAAGCGTCTTGATAACTCTTCAATACTGGGAGGAGCTATAAATATTAACACGGCATTATTAATTTTTTCACGGACTTGTAACGCGCCCTGTACGTCAATTTCAAGCAAGACATTACGCCCGGCGTTTAACTCTCTAATCACGTCAGATTTTAGAGTGCCGTAATAGTGTTCATGAACTCGGGCATATTCGAGAAATAAATTATTATTAATTCCCTGTTCGAACTCATCACGTGAAATAAATCTATACTCTACGCCGTTAGTCTCACCTTCCCGCGGCTCCCTAGTCGTGCATGAAATCGAATATACAAGATTGCTGAAATTTTCCAGCGCGTGCTCCCGTAAAGTCCCCTTGCCTACACCTGAAGGCCCTGACAAGACAAATAATTTTCCTGTGATTTTATTTACTCTATATTCTGTAACTGTTCTCTGATTTTCTCTACACATGATTTTGCCTCTACTACGTCCCAGCGGAATAAAGCGTCATTAACTTTTGAGCCCATCGTGTTAATTTCTCTATTCATTTCCTGAACTAAGAAATCTAGTTTTTTGCCATTTGACTCGTTTGAGTTCATAATTTGCGAGAATTTATTTATATGCGCGTCAAGTCGGGTTAACTCCTCTGTAACGTCCCACCTGTCAGACATTAATGATACTTCCTGAGCGATTCTTGACTCGTCAATTTCTAAATTATAATGCTCCATAACGTTTTGAATTCGTGTTCTAAGTGATTCTATAGCGTCAGAAATTGCAACTTGCCAGCGTTCTCTAAGTCTCTTGACTATTTCAGAGAGATTCATTAATTCCTGCTTAACTTGATTAAATAATTTCTCGCCTTCTGAAATCTTCATGTTATTAAGAGACTCGCAGGCCTTCAACACTAAATTATCCCATAAAGCAAAATCTTCTAATGAGCTTTCACAGGCAGTATTATCAACAACTCCGGGAATTAATAAAAATTGCGTTAAATCTTTGGGAATATCTATATTATTTTCACGAGAAATTTTGCAGACCTGACTATAAATATTAATTAAAGCCTTCTCATTTACTAAGCCTATTTCAGAACCGGGGTAAAAATTTATTTCTGCGCTGAGTCTGACTTTGCCGCGAGCTATATTATTACGCAATAGATTTATAATTCTATTCTCAAGCGAGGCAAGTTCACGGGGTAATTTCGTGCTGAAATCCTGATATTTATGATTTATTGAAGAAATCTCAAATTTTACTGTCCCCCATGAAAAATTATGCTCACTGCTTCCAAATCCTGTCATGCTTACAAACATTTTTTCAAGCTCCCCGAATGAAATAATTTCGCGACACTAAAAAATTTATGCTCGATTAACATTTTTCAAGCTCCCTGAATGAATTATTTAACTCGTCCATTATAATTTTGCGGCCGTCTTTGCTTTTGTATACATCATCGCTAAATCTTAATACTTTTCCGAACGTTATATTAATCTTGACCGGCTTAATTAACGCGCTCCCCGTAGGCATTGCCTTAAATGATCCGTGAATAAATACCGGCAAAATCGGGGCTTTCTCATGACTCGCGGCCAAAGCGACTCCACCTTCTAAGGGCTGCAAATTTCCGTCTAAAGTCCTCCCGCCTTCAGGGAATATTAATACATCGTTCCCGTCCTGATATAATTTCATGAAAGCTCGTAAAGCACCGGCAGCACTCGAATTATTTTCCCGTGATACAGGCATAGCACCCAACGCGCTTATACAGGCACCGAATAATTTATTAGTGAATAACTCTTCTTTTGCGAAATATCGTAAATCCCTCGGAAAGAAACAGCCGATTAATACGGGGTCTAAGTTGCTCGCGTGATTACTGGCAACTATAAATTTTTCATCAGGGTTTAATTTTTCGAGCCAGCGAACACTGACACGATTATAAATCAATAATAATATTTTCAGGGTAAATCTTACTATTGCATAAAAAATTTTATTTTGCTTCATTATTAATAGAGCCTCTTACTTGATTAATTATAAAATTTATTACTTCCTGTTCGCTCATGTCTGAACTGTCAATATAAATAGCATTTTCCGGAATTCTTAACGGGGCGATTTCACGGTTTAAATCATGCTGATCACGTGATTTTATAGCTTGCAGGATCTCATCATAATTTGCACTCTCACCGCGCTTGATTCTCTCGTCATAACGTCTTTTAGCTCGTGCTTCTGGGCTGGCTGTGAGATAGAATTTAAAATCTGCGTCAGGAAATACAACGCTCCCTAAGTCCCGGCCTTCTGCTATTAAACTTGCTTTCTTGGCCTGTTCACGCTGAATATTTAATAAAGCCGCTCTAACTTCGGGCAAAGCAGAATACTTTGACGATAAAATATCAGCTTCAGGCGTTCTGATTTCCTTAGTAACGTCAAAATCATTCACATAGACACCGGATTTATTAATTTCTATATTAATATCATTCAAAGCCTCGTGCAGAAATTCCGGCCTGACTTCAGACTTTGCGAGAATTAGACCTATTGCGCGATATAATGCCCCTGTGTCTAAAAAATTTATGCTTAACTCCTGAGCTACTTTCTTTGATACTGTGCTTTTACCAGCTCCGGCGGGGCCGTCAATCGTAATAATTATCATAATCCGGCCATATCTCCCATATCATTAGCAACGCTGCTTACATAATCGACCATTTCAGCGAGTAAACTATCAAAATTAGTTATGCCGAGCCGCTCTAAAGGTTCAGGGAACATATAAGACTGCAGGCCGTCAGCTCCTAACCCGATACCGAGCATTAAACACACGGCATTTGCTACTGATACTACGTCTAATAAAGGCTGATAATCAGCTTTATCTTCGGGCAACTCATTCGGCTTGTGATGATATTCAACGGCAAATTTATAAGACTCCGGCATCTCCCAGCGTTCAACTAATACAGAGCCTATCATGGCATGATCAAAACCTAACACGCTTGACTCTGCTTCAGTAAAGGGAATATGCTTTTCTTCTACCATTTTTACGATAATGCCATATCCAAATCTGACATAATCATTTAATATTACTTTGCCTATATCATGTAACAGGCCGCCGACGTAAGCGTCTTCTGTATTTACTTTTTTCGTAACATGAGCTAAATGACGGCTTGCATATGCTACCATTAAAGAATGCCGCCAAAGTTCGCCACGGTCAAGAGCATAACCTGATAAGCCCTTATCCATTGAAGAATAAACTTCAGCAGCTAAGATTATATTGCTGATACTTTTATAGCCTAATAAAGAAATTGCCTCGCTTATACTTGAAATTTTACGGGTCATTCCATAAGCCGCCGAATTTGCTAATTTGAGAACTCTCAAAACAAGTCCCTCATCGCGCGATAAACTTTTTGCAACGTCAGCAGCATTACTTGAGGGATCATTTAATTTTTTCATGGTCTCAAGCACAAATTGCGGGAATGACTTTATATCAGCCAGTTTGCTTAATATTCTAGTCTTGATGATTTCTTTATTTGCGTTAGTGTCGCTCACTTTACAGCCCCCTTTTCGTGATTAAATTTATATTTATCGAGATAAAAATATTTTATTGCACAGACTGGAAAATGACAAACTTTTATATTCGCCGCTGCTCAAATTTCCGAGTTCAAGCCCGCCGATTTTAACACGAGTTAATTTCTCAACCCTCAAACCGATTTGACGCATCATTAATCTTATTTCGCGCTTTATGCCTTCAGACAGGACAATTTTTAGCGATGCTTCCCCGATTTGCAAGACTTTAAGCGGCTTGATAAATTTATTCTCGATATTAAAGCCTTCCCGCAATCTCGATAAATGCTTGTCATTAACCGGCAAATTTAATAATACTTCATATTCGCGTGAAATTTTTTTAGAAGGGTGAATAATATTCTGCGCAAAATTTCCGTCATTAGTCAAAATTAACAGGCCTTCACTATCTTTATCGAGCCTGCCCACCGGAAACACCCGCAAATTTCTAGCTTCTTCGGGCAATAAATCAATTATAACGGGATAATATTTATCACTGACTGCACAGACATAGCCGCTCGGTTTATTCATAATATAATATACGCGCTTTAACTCGTGAAAAATTTGCTTATTGTCAAGTAAAATTTTATCGTGATTTATATCTACCCTGAAATATGGAGCGAGCACAATTTTATCATTGACTTTGACACGTCCCGACAAAATAATATCATCGGCCTTGCGTCGTGAACATATCCCGTTCGATGAGAGAAACAAATTTAATCGCATTTATTTATTTATTCTGGGTAATAGTCCCATTGCCGGATAAATTTCGTCCATTGTTGAGCCTGCTACTTTCTCAGCTCGTAATGCTCCATCGCGTAAAATTTCGTCAAGTAAACTTTTATTGCCTTCATATTTTGAGCGTCTTTCTCTGATAGGGGTCATTAACTCATTTATATGAGCGTTTAATTTTTTCTTGCAGTCAATACAGCCTATTCCCGCACTCTTGCAGCCCTCGCAAATTTCGTTTTTCTCGTTCTCGTCATTATTAAAAACTTTGTGCAAATCCCAGACAGGGCATTTTTCGGGGTCGCCCTTATCAGTTCGACGCATTCGGGCCGGGTCTGTCTTCATAGTCCGCAATTTTTGCCACATTGAGTCAGCACTCTCACTTAATTCTAAAGCATTCCCGTATGATTTACTCATTTTGCGGCCGTCAATTCCGGGAACTTTCGGAGTTTGAGTAAATAACGGCTGAGGCTCAACTAAGACATCACCGAAAAAATTATTAAACCGCCGGACTAATTCACGGGATAATTCCAAATGCGCGCTTTGATCTTCACCGACTGGGACAAATTCAGCCTTGTATAATAATATATCAGCGGCCATTAAAACAGGATAACCGAGAAATCCGAACATGCCTAAATCTTTATTGCGAATATTAAATAACTGCTCCTTATAAGTCGGGTTACGATAAAGCCATCCCAACGGCGTAATCATTCCCAGTGCTAGGGCGAGTTCTGCGTGCTGCTTTACATGTGATTGAATAAATAACGGGCTTTTTTCGGGGTCAAGTCCGACGCTCAGCCAGTCAGTTAATGCCATGTAACAAAATTCGCTGGTCCGCCCGCTCTCTGCATAGTTAGACATCAAGGCGTGCCAATCTGCAATACTATAAAAACATTCGTAATTATCATCATTCTGAAGCCTGACAAAATTACTCAAAGCTCCGGCCAAGTGTCCCAAATGTAAAGCTCCGGTCGGTCTCATTGCGCTTAATACTCTTTTTTTCATGATTATAAATTAAATTCTCCCGTAATTATTTAGTGCTTTAATATCAAGTAATATAGCATTCAATTTTTTAGCAAGTTCGAGCAGGCTGGCACGTTCCATTTCACCGTGATTGCATAAAGCCATAACAAGCCCGCTTTTAACTGCATCAATTAATTCGTGATATTTCATGTCGCAGGTTATATAAATGTCGCAGTCCCGTGCAAATTCCCAGAACTCCGCACCGCTCCCGCCGCAAAGTGCAACACGTTTTATATCACGCTGATTCTCAAAATAATAATCTATGTGAGTTAAATTCCATGAAACTTTTACGAATTCAAGAAAATTTTTCAGGCTCATTTTTTCGCGCAAATTTCCTTTTATGCCGTAATCTGATAAACTCTCGCAATTTTCAAGCCCGATTTTACTTGCTAGAATTCTATTCACGCCGCTTTCTGACCTGTCAAAATTTGTGTGTAAGGCAATAATATTTATATCGCGCTTTACGGCCTCTTTTATAGCAAGTCCCAGCCAGTTATTATAATTTATCTGCTTTATTCCGCGAAAAATTAACGGGTGATGTGTTATAAGCAAATTACAATTTAACTCGCTTGCTTTGATAACAGCTTCAGGCACAGCGTCAAGACATACAGCAATATTATTTATTTCGCTGTCATAATCGCCGACGATTAAGCCCGAATTATCCCACTCAGCGCATAAATCAAAACTAGCAAAATTATTTATTTCCTGCAATAAATCACAAATTTTCATGATAAATGCTCTCTAACATCAGCTAAAAATTTTTCTATCATGCTCGGCGTGTTTATAAATTCCGGGTTGCTCAAGTCAAAATTAAATTCATTCGGAAATCTCACGCTCTCATAGGCCTTATATAGACTCCTCCAGTAATCTTGGCCGGCTTGTATCTCGTCTTGCCGCCCTCGTGAATTAATGCGCCTCATAATCTCGTCAAAATCGCAGTGAACGTGAATTAATAATTTAGGCTGCTTTACATTTACAGCGAGAGACTCATACAAATTTAAATATTGCCCGAACTGCCCATCTGTCAAATAGCCGAGTTCATAATATAATTTTGCATAGACTTTATCACCGAATAAGCTGCGATCCATTATATAATTTCCGTCTTCAATGGCACATAAATATTGCGCAAATCTCGTTACTAAAAAATTTAACTGCATAGGAAACGCCCATTTTCTATTAACGTGAAAGCGGCCTAATAAGTCATAATTATCTCTAAATTCTTCGGGCATAACGTCAAGATTTAATTTCTCGCTCAATAAATTAGTAAGCGTACTCTTTCCGCTGGCTGTCATGCCTTCAACTATTATATTTATCATTTTTTTCTCCTTTGTGCGTAGATAAAATTATCTTGGGCGGGCGGGTGGGAGGAAGAAAGTATGCGCGGAGAATATCCCCCTTACACATTTTGAGCCTCTCATGTTCCCATATTTATTATAAATTTCCGTCCTGTGCTGATTCATGAGTTCGCAATTTCTCAAAAAATACCCCTATCAGCATAAATATTAAGCCCAGTAAAGTAAATCCCCAGGCTTTCGGCATAAATCCGAATAAGCTGTCAAAGAAGTATCTACATACCAGCAACACGCAAAATACTACTCCGGCGACTAAATGACCGCGCCAAATATTTATCAGCATTAAGGGCACGAGACACAAGGCACTCACTACGCTTAAAATTTTCGCATAGTCCCATGAATTCCAGAACTCCGGCCAAGTTAATAATAAGCCGAATACTCCCGCAATTAATAATCCCATTGTCTGACCGTCTGAATGCTTCATTAAGAATGACATAACACCGCCGATTATTGCAAGAATTACAAGTGTAAGAGTTCCGCCTAAACACAAACTCATTCGGGAAGCGCATAATAATAACGTGATTAAAATATTAGCGTTTATGATTGCACGTGTTCTAATACGCCAGTTCACCAGCCATAATAAAGCCAGCAAGATAAAGGCTTTTACAGGGACGAAAAATTCCCACATTGCAAAATGCGCCGAATTCATGAATTGCAGGGCAAAAATATCTATTGCATTTATCACGATTAAATATATAAGACTCAAGATTTCCAGTAAATAAACCTGCCATAAATCACTAGTTATCATGCATGTTACAATTTCAGCTAACAGCCAGAATTCAAGAATTTGCGACAAATCGAGCTTGATATTATACATTCGAGTGCCTAAGAAAATCCCCGAACCTAAAATAAAACTTGCCAGCAATAAAAAACTCTTCCCGGCTTTAGTGCGAATTCCTGAAATCGAACACGCTATTAACGATAATGCATAGCCCCCGATAAGCACGCATAAACGCAATAATTTCGGCAATTCATGCCACTTTGAAGCAAGAAAACTCACAGCTCCCAGTCCTAATAAAATAACTCCAGCTAAAATTAATATTCGCTTTAATGAATACTCTTTGATTTCATAGAGTGATAAAATTTTTTCACTCTGCTCACTCGTGATTATATTCTCGTCAAGCCATGAATTTATTTCACCGTTCAAGAATTCATATTCGCGCCTTCTGATATTTATCATTCTAGCTCACTACGCTCCCTAATGGTATATTCTCATCTAAAGGCGTTAAAAGCGTTAATTTGCCTTCACTCTTTATGCTTGCTGCTAAAATCATCCCGTTGCTTTCTACTCCGCATAATTTAACGGGCTTGAGATTGCAGACAAGTATAATTTTTTGCCCTGTTAATTCGTCCGGTGAGAAATATTCTTTAATTCCGCTGCAAACTGTTCGAGTTTCTGAGCCTAAATCTATAGTTAATTTATATAACTTTTTAGATCTGGGTATTTCTTCACAGCTGGTAATTTGTCCGACGCGCATTTGAACTCGTGCAAAATCTTCAATCGTAATTAATTCGCTTTCTTTGCTTTCTGGCGTAACTTCCGGATTATCCGACATATTTTTTTGCTCCTTCTTTGTGTCAATTCTAGGGAATAATATATCGCCCTTGTTAATTTTATTTCCTGCTCCATTGCCCCAGTCAGAAATTTTTAAATCGCAACCTAATTGAACGCAAATTTTTTCGCTGGTACTCGGCATAAAGGGGAATAATAACACAGCGCAAAGTCTCAAGGCCTCATACAGATTCAATAATACATAATTCAGGCGTTCTGACTCGTTATTCTTAGCTAAGATCCAAGGGGTTGTCTCGTCAATAAATTTATTAGCCCGCGAAATAAATTCCCATATAGCTTTTAAGGCACTATCAAACGCAAAATCTTTCATGAAATTATCTACTCTTGAAATAATATCTTGAGCTAGTTCACTTAGTGGCGAGCTTGATTTATCACATTCAGGCACAACTCCGGCGCGATAATTCTTTATCATTTGAAGAGTGCGATTTAATAAATTGCCTAAGTCGTTAGCTAAATCTGAATTTATACGGCCTATTAATGCATCCTCGCTGAATTCCCCGTCTGAGCCAAACGGTATTTCTCGCATTAAAAAATATCTGAACGGGTCAAGACCGTATTTATTAATCATGTCAAGAGGGTCTATAACGTTGCCTTTGGACTTGCTCATTTTGCCGCCTTTGATAGTCCACCATCCATGCGCAATAATTCCAGCCGGTAATTTCTCATTTAAGGCAATCAGCATTAACGGCCAAGTTACACAATGAAATCTAATTATATCCTTGCCGACAACGTGATAACCGGGCCAAAATTTTTTGTAGTCGTCGCCCTGTAAAGCTGAGAGATAATTTATAAGCGCGTCAAACCAGACATAGATAACGTGATTCTCATCGCCGGGAACTGGTATCCCCCATTTTAAGCTAGTTCTTGATACGGAAATATCTTTAACGCCGCCCCGTAAAAAGCTCATGATTTCATTATAGCGTGTAACAGGCTTTATAGCATTCGGGTTATTCTCATAATATTTTATTAAGTCCGGGACATATTTTGAGGCTCTGAAAAAATAGCTTTCTTCCTGCATTGAAATTAATTTACTGCCGCAATCGGGACATGTTTGATTTTCTCCCATGTTTGACTCGCTCACGTAATTTTCACATGAGACACAATATAAGCCTTCATATTTGCTTTTATAAATATCGCCCTGTGATAATAACTGCGAGAAAATTTTTTGTACTGTCTTGATATGCCGCTCTTCAGTTGTCCTGATAAAATCATCGTTCGAAATATTCAAGACCTGCCATAAATCTTTAAATTTTACGTGAATCTCGTCAACTAATTCTTGAGGAGTCTTATTTTGAGAGTTTGCAGCGCGTTCTATTTTCTGGCCGTGTTCGTCAGTTCCTGTCAAAAATTTAACGTCATAGCCCTTCAGTCTCATATAACGAGAAATCACATCACATGCAATTGTCGTATAAGCGTGCCCGATATGAGGCTTGTCATTTACATAATAAATCGGTGTCGTTACGTAAAAACTTTTTGCCATTAAATAAATTCCCCTCCATAAAAATATACGCGATATATTATATAATAGCTAAAAAATTTTAATCGGGGCTGTCTCATGAATTATAAAACTTTTAAGCATTTATTTTTATATGGCATTGTCGGAGTTCTTACTACTTTATTAGCTATATTTCTTTACTGGCTGTTCACGAGAAAATTTTATCTCGGTGTTGTCTCAAGTTCTGCGTTATCGTGGGTCTTGGCCGTGATATTCTCATTCTGGGCTAATCGTAAATTTGTATTTTTTTCGCACGGGCCTCTCTTTCACGAGTTCTATTTATTCGTAATGGCTCGTATAAGCACGGGCTTAATGGATTTAGCGATTATGTATATTTTCGTTGATCTATTAAATTTTTATGACATGCCGGTGAAAATAATCAGCAATATTTTAGTGATTATATTAAATTATGTAGCTGCAAAGCTCGTTATATTCAAGTGAGGGCTTAATTATGCGTTATATTTATATTGTCGGGATAAATTTTTCACGATAAATGCGAACTCAAGCAATAAAATATTTATGCAGCCACAAAGCTCGTTATATTCAAGAAATAAATTTTTTCAGGATTATAAATTTCTCACTGCAATATATAATAAATAAAATTTTTATGGGAGGCGTTATAAACATGATAAAATTTGCGGCCGTTGCGAGGGGCGATTTACAAGCTGATACGATAATTCATAATGCAAATATAGCAAATATTTTCACGCAAAATTACGAACTTGCGGATATAGCTATTTATTCCGGAAAAATCGCAGGAATTGGCAAATATTCAGATGCTAAGACACATTTTGACGCACAGGGGCGGGCATTAATTCCGGGAATGATTGACGGGCATATTCACATTGAAGACACTATGATGACACCGGCAAATTTTGCAGATATAGCGGCTCTTCACGGAACCAGCGCGGTAATGGCTGATCCTCACGAAATTTCTAACGCACTGGGAGTAAACGGGCTTGAATACATGTTTGCGGCGTCCCGTTCTTTGCCGATTGATATATTTTTCGGTGCTCCGTCGTGTGTTCCTGCGTCAGAATTTGAGACACCTTTTCAAGAATTAGATATGAACTCAATAAAAAATTTTTTCGACACGGCCTTAACGCAGCATTTAGGCGAAATGATGAATTATCCGGCTGTAATTAACGGCGACCCTGAGGCATGGGGCAAAATCTTAGCAGCTGGCAACAGGCCTTTAACTGGACATGCTCCGGGAGTATCAGGCAAAAATTTAAACGCTTATATGTGTTCGGGAATTGACAGCGATCATGAATGCACAAATTTAGACGAGGCAAGAGAAAAATTATCGCGGGGTATGTGGCTCATGATTAGAGAGGGTGCGGCATTTCCTGATTTAAAAACTTTATTGCCGTTAATTCGTGAAAATCCTTTGAATGCGGCCCGCTGTATGGTCGTCAGTGATGATATTACAGCTAGATATTTATTAGAACGCGGTCATATGGACGAAAAAATGCGCATTATGTGCCGTGAAAATATAAATCCTTTCACAGCCTTAAGACTTCTTACACTAAGCCCGGCAGAATATTTCAGGCTTTATGACAGGGGCCTTATTGCACCGGGTAAGCTCGCAGATTTTGCTATTCTTGAAGATAAAGAAATAAATCAAGATTTCAGCGTTAAATATGTCTGGAAAAATGGCCGCTTAATAGTCAAGGACGGAGATATTTTCACAATGAATGAAGATTTGCATTTAGCTCCGGCGATAAAAACTAGAATCACTAACATTCCCACTCTTGAGCAAATAAAACTCGATATAAATAATAAAATTATTCGGGCAATCGGGATAACACAAGGCAGCATTATTACTAAATCGCTTGAAATTGACACGTCTCAAGGAAAAAATTTAGTTGATTTAGCTAAAATTATAGTGCTTGAACGTCATAATAACACAGGGCGGTTCGGCGTGGGCTTCGTTAAGGGATTGGGCATAAAAACGGGTGCAATAGGCTCAAGTGTTGCGCATGACGCTCATAATTTCGTAGTCGCCGGTGCTGATGATAAAAGCATTATTACTGCATTAAATGAACTTGCAAACATGGGCGGCGGACTTGTTTTAACTCAGGGGGATAATGTAATTAATTCTTTTGCGCTTCCAATCGGGGGACTTATGAGTTATCTTAAGGCTGAACAGGTAGCGAGCGAGCTCACAAAAATGGAAGATACTGCAAAAAATTTAGGCGTGGAAATCCCTCATCCGTTTATGGTGCTTTCTTTCTTGTGCTTAAGCGTTATCGGTGAACTTAGAATTACTGATTTGGGCTATATCGATATTACTAAAGGAGGCAGGCAGGATTTATTTGTGAATTAATTACACACTTCATTATGCCTAGCGCAAGCGTCCAGTACATAGCGCGGAACGCGCGCCCGGGGTATGCATAAAATTTGATTTGTGGGATAATGAGGCAAAAAATTTTTAGGAGCGTGATATTATGTCATTATTTAAGCTGAATGAGAATAATACTACTTTTATGACTGAAGTTCTTGCAGGCCTCACGACATTTTTAACGATGTCATATATTATCATTGTCAATCCTGACATTTTAAGCGCAACGGGTATGGACAAGAATGCACTTGTTATAATAACTTGTCTTGCGTCTGCACTGGGAACGTTCTTAATGGCAATATTTGCAAATTATCCGATTGCACTTGCTCCGGGTATGGGCTTGAATGCGTTTTTTGCGTTCGGTGTCGTCTTAAATATGAAGATTAACGGCGAGCCTGTTACTTGGCAGATGGCACTCGCGGCGGTATTAATTGAGGGAGCTATTTTTGCGGTGCTTACTCTCACAAATATTCGTGAAGCTATAATGAATTCAATTCCTAAATCCTTAAAAATTGGCATTTCTGCGGGGATTGGCTTATTTATTGCGTTCATAGGGCTTCAATCTTCAGGAATAATCACAAACAATGACGCTACACTCGTGGGACTGGGCAGAATAAGTAATAATATTCCCATGATGTTAAGTATGCTGGGACTGTTTATAATGAGCGTGTTGACGGCCTTAAAAGTAAAAGCGGCTTTATTAATCGGCATGGTAATAATTACAGGGCTTTCTATGTATCTGGGATTAACGCCCCTCCCTGAAAAAATTTTCTCAATGCCTGATTTAAATTCTATTGCGCCTATAACAGGCCATCTTGATTTCAGCATGATAAAAACTCCTGAATTCTGGGTAGTAGTATTCGCGTTCTTCTTTGTAGATTTCTTTGACACTCTGGGAACTCTAGTCGGTGTGTGTTCGAGGTCGGGATTACTTGACGAAAACGGAAATTTACCGCGCGCTAAAGGTGCACTCATGGCCGACGCTGTTGCAACTATGGCAGGGGCTGTTATGGGAACTAGTACAGTTACAAGTTATGTAGAAAGCTCTAGTGGTGTAGCTCAGGGAGGCAGAACGGGCTTGACTGCTTTGACGACTGCTTTATTATTTATTGCCGCTATATTCTTTACGCCTCTAGTTACTATTGTACCGGGATATGCGACTGCTCCGGCTTTAATTCTCGTAGGCGTTTACATGATGATGTCTTTGCGAGATATTAATTATGACGACTGGACGGAGTTAATTCCTTCTTTAGTGGGTTTCTTTATGATGCCGTTTGCCTATTCTATTGCTGTAGGTATTGAGTTCGCTATAATTCTTTACACAACTATGAAGATTTTCACCGGTAAATTCAAAGATGTATCATTCTTAATGCTTGCTCTTACCATATTATTTATCGTATATGAATTCTTTCTTAAGGCATAAAAAAACTCCCTGAGCTGTTCATAAACTCGGGGAGAAATTTATTTATTTATTCAAGCTATTCTCTTATATCGAGTTCGCTCTCAGTCGTTACAACTACTTTTGCGCCGGTTGCCTCGACTGGGACATTCTCGAATATACTTCCGTTAGTTATTATCGTGTCTGCAAGATTTTTTGCGTCTGCGTCCCTCATCGTATCGTCTGCATGGTTCCAGCTAAAATTATGCTCTTTGCCGTCCTCACACTTGAAAGTCATTACAAGTTTCTTGTTGTTCGCCATCTCTCTCACCTCCTTAACTTTTTTACGAGCTTAAACTATACGCCCTCAACAAGAAAATCAACGTGCGTTTTTTCTACGCCTAATACTGCTTTGCTTAGACACGGCGTTAATGCGTTTATGATATTCTGCGCCTTCTGTGCCGTCTCACTGGTAAAATCTGCTATCTTGAGAGTTCCCAGATTGAGATTTACCGATTTGATTTTGCCCTCGCTGTCAGTGCCGTTATTGAGTTTGATACTCACTGCCGTTTTTTTCGGGTTCATTGATACTGCCATCTTACTCACTTCCTTTGTTATTAGATTTTATTGCTTTTGTGTCATATCTCCAACACAAGAGAGATTATATAGCATTTATGATTTATTTGCAAGTAAAATATATATTATTTAAAATTTTATGTGTGATTACAGGGAAAAATACGCGGCGAACTCGTTATAAAGCAGTGTTATATCGGCAATAAAAAATTTATAGTGTACATAAATGATTTATGAAATTTTAAGGGGCAACGGCAATAAAAATTTATCATGTAAATAATTAGGCTTGACGGGTGCAAACTCGTTATAAAATTAGGTGAATGCGAAAAAATTTAATGCCTGAAATACGCGGGCAGTTCATTATAAAAACTTGCTATAATGTCATAAAAAGAGGTATTGCAAAAATGGAGCTGAAAACTGGTAATTTATACGAGTCTGTAAATCACACAGAGAATGAATTTATTAACGAGTTATTATCACGTGAAAGCAAAAATTTAAGAATAGAGCATATAGTCTCGCAGGGTCATATTTCGCCCGAAAATTTTTATTATGACCAGTCAGAATTTGAATTTGTAGCTGTCTTACAAGGCCGGGCAAAACTAGAATTCGAGCATAATTATATATTAGAGTTCAAGCCGGGCGACTGGGTAATAATTCCTGCACACGTTAAACACAGAGTTATATACACGTCAAGTAATGAGCCCTGTATATGGCTTGCTGTTTTCTGGCGCGAATAAAAATGTGTGATTGACCGGTAAAAATTTAATTCCCCTCTGTTATACTGTTATAATCATAGAAAAGCATTTATATTATAAACGGAGGGTAATTTTTATCTTGGGCAAAATCGTTAAAAATTTAGGCTTGTATTTAATTCTAGTCTTAGTTGTCGTAACAATGGTAAATACTTTCTTGACACCTGAAGAAGTTCAGAAGCAATATGACGAAATCAGCTACAGCCAGTTCTTAAAGGATATGGACGCAGGAAAAATCAGAATTCTCCAAATCCGAAATAATACTATACAGGGCGAATCAAGCTCGGCAATTATTCAGGGCGAATTCCATTCGGGCGAAAGATTTTTGACGTATGGGCTTGACGTTGCAGGCTTGGCGGACAAGGCGGCGGCTAAAAATATAATCGTAACAGTTGAGGCACCTCAAAAAAATACTTGGCTTGTAAATTTAATGAGTTCGTTATTCCCGACTTTGCTATTAATCGGCGTATGGGTATATTTTCTCTACAATATGCAGGGCGGGGGCGGTCGCATTATGTCATTCGGCCGGAGTAAAGCGAAATTATTTCTTGATAACAAGCCAAAAGTTACGTTTAAAGATGTCGCAGGCTGTGAAGAAGCAAAAGAAGAATTGCAGGAAGTTATACACTTTTTGAAGGACCCTGAAAAATTCAAGAAACTGGGCGCGAAAGTTCCTAAGGGCGTTTTACTGGTAGGAAGTCCGGGAACTGGCAAAACTTTATTAGCTCGTGCGGCGGCTGGTGAGGCTGATGTACCGTTTTTCAGTACAAGCGGTTCGGACTTTGTAGAAATGTTTGTCGGAGTTGGTGCGGCTCGTGTTCGTGATTTATTCGAGCAGTCGAAAAAATATCAGCCCTGTATTATATTCATTGACGAAATGGACGCGGTAGGCAGACAAAGGGGTGCGGGACTGGGAGGCGGCCACGATGAGCGCGAACAAACTTTAAATCAATTATTAGTCGAGCTTGACGGCTTTGACGATAAATCTAGCACTATTTTAATAGCAGCTACTAACCGGCCTGATATATTAGACCCTGCATTATTGAGGCCGGGACGGTTTGACAGGCATATTGTAGTAGATAAACCTGATGTTAAAGGCCGTGAGGAAATTTTACGCGTTCACATGAAAGAAAAAAAGTTTTCTGATGACGTAGATATAAGCATTTTAGCGCGCAGAACTCCGGGACTTGTCGGTGCTGATTTAGCAAATTTGGTGAATGAAGGGGCTTTATTGGCGGCTCGAAAAGGTAAGGAAAAAATCGAAATGTCTGACCTAGAAGAAGGTATAGAACGAGTTATGGCCGGTCCTGAACGTAAAAGCCGTATAATAAGTGAACACGAGAAAAAAATCGTAGCTTATCACGAAACAGGTCATGCAATTGTCGCTAAAGTTTTGCCCGGCGCTGACCCTGTACACAAGATTTCTATTATACCGCGTGGAAATGCCGCACTGGGTTATACTCTGCAATTACCCGAAGAAGATAGATTCTTGATTACTAAATCGCAATTAATGAACAGGATTGCTATATTATTAAGCGGCCGAGTTGCTGAAGAAATTATATTCAACGACGTAACGAGCGGGGCAGCCAATGATTTGGAACGAGCGACTCAGATAGCCCGGCAAATGGTAACACAATTAGGAATGAGCGAAAAATTAGGACTTGTTAAGCTCGGCAATAAACGTGAAGAAATATTTTTAGGCCGTGATTTAGCAGAAGATAAGAATTACAGCGAGCAGGTAGCTTTTGAAATCGACAAGGAAGTCAAGGGCATAATTGACGCGTGCTATCAGACTGCAAAGGAAATTTTAACGGATAAACGGGCTTTACTAGATAAGATTTCAAGTGTCTTGCTTGATAAAGAAATTCTTGACGCTTCCGAACTCGATAAATTAATGCAGGATAATAATAATGATAATAACGAGCCTGAAAAATTGCCTGAAAAACTCATTGATTTATTACCTGATAATAATAGCAATAAAGATTTTCTCGCATAAAAACTTGACTATATAAAAATTTTAAGTAAAATAAAAGCCTGATGAATTAGGAAGCCGCAACTTCTATAAGTGGCGGTAGTTCACGTAAAATAAATCGCGTTGTTGGGGAGTAGTCTAAAGGCAGGACACCGGAATTTGGATCCGAGAATGTTGGTTCGATTCCAGCCTCCCCAGTTTAACGAAATAAACGAGGTGATTTAATTCATGAAAGATTTATGCGTTTTCGTCATGGCGGCAGGTAAAGGCACAAGAATGAAGAGCGCAGAACCTAAAGTTTTACAGCCCGTTTTAGACAGACCGATTATAGATTACGTGTTAAATAATATCTTATCGGCCGGAATAAGTCCCGAAAATATTTGTGTTCTTGTAGGTTCAGGAGGCGACAAAGTAGAAGCTCACATAAAAAATTTATTCCCATCAATCAAAATTTTATATCAGCATGAACAACTAGGCACGGGCCACGCTGTTAAATGCGCTCGTGAATTCTGGGCAGAATATAATAATTTAATCGTCTTAAATGGTGATTTGCCCCTGATTACACCTGAAAGCCTTAAAAATTTAATCGCAAATTGTGATAATCATGACTGCACGGTAATAACTTTTATAGCGCAAAATCCCGCCTCATACGGCCGAATAATCCGAGAAAATAATCAAGTTTCTATAATAGAATATAAAGACGCTAATCAATCACAGCGCACTATTAAAGAAGTCAACGCAGGCTGTTACGCATTCCGTGTTAAATCGCTTGAGAAAATTATAGACTTAATCAATAATGATAATTCCCAGCATGAATATTATTTGACTGACGCATTAGCTTTAATGAATAATCAGGGCATGACGACTACAGCATTTATCATGTCTGAGCAGGAAATGCAGGGGGTTAATACTCAATCAGAGCTAGCTAATGTTACGCGTGATTTAAGAATGAGAATAATTAATTACTGGCTCGATAACGGCGTTAGAATTCTTGACCCTGAAAGCGTTTATATAGGCTCAGACGTGAAATTATCACCCGATGTAGTAATAATGCCGAACGTTCAAATTTACGGAAATAGCGAAATTCAAGCAAACAGCTATATCGGCTCAGGCTGTATATTAAATAATGCTAAACTCGGCTCTGACGTGAAATTAATAGCTTATGTGATAGTCGAGAACAGCGAATTAAAGGATTTTGCCAAAGCCGGCCCGTTTTGTTATATCCGTGATAATTCGTGCTTAGAAAGTAATTCTTTTGCGGGCAAATTCGTGGAGTTAAAGAATTCTCATATAGGCGCAAATTCCAAAGTCCCGCATTTGTCTTACATGGGAGATGCTACACTAGGGCATGACGTGAATATAGGCGCAGGAAGTATTACTTGCAATTATGACGGCGAACACAAAAATAAAACTTTTATCGGTAATAATTGCTTTATAGGCTCTGACACAATGTTTGTAGCACCGGCTGAAATCGGCGATAATGCGGCAACTGCGGCGGGGTCTGTGATAACTCAAAAAGTGCCTGATAATTCTTTAGGAGTAGGACGCGCAAGACAAGTTAATATAATTGACTGGTCATTGAGGCATAACAAGAAATAATATCGCGAAAGGAGTTAATTAATCTTGTCAAGAGGACACGGCATAAAAATTTTTTCCGGCACAGCTCACCCTGAATTTGCCGAGAGAATCAGCAGAGAATTAAACGTCCCATTATCAGATATTAAACGCTACAGATTTTCAGACGGAGAAATAGGCATTAGCTTAAATGAGCCAGTCAGAGGCGCTGACGTGTTTATTATTCAACCGACATGCACCCCCGCAAATGAAAATATTATAGAATTGCTTATAATGGCCGATTCAATGCGCAGGGCTTCAGCTCATTATATAAACGCTGTAATTCCCTATTACGGCTATGCTCGTCAAGACAGGAAGGCAAAACCTAGAGAGCCAATCACTGCAAAATTAATCGCTAATTTATTGACACAAGGCGGCTTTGACAGGGTAATCACAGCAGATTTACACACGGGCCAGTTACAAGGCTTCTTTGATATTCCTGTTGACCACTTAACGGGCATGAAGTTACTTGCTGACTACTTTAAAAATTTTCTTGCGCAGGATTTAGAAAATGGGCGTGTTGTTGTTGTGTCGCCTGATACCGGCGGAGTTACAAGGGCGCGGCGTTTTGCTACACTCTTAGACACTGATATTGCTATAGTCGACAAAAGGCGTTCTTATGATGTCGCTAACGTCTCTGAAGTTATTGACATTGTCGGCAATATTAATAATAGAATTGCTATATTAGTCGATGACATGATTGACACGGCGGGAACGATTTGTCATGCGGCTGAGGCTCTCAAAGAAAAGGGCTGCCTGAAAATTTATGCCTGTGCTACTCATGCTGTATTATCAGGCCCGGCTATTGACAGGATTAATAGCTCATGTATAGAAAAATTAATCTGCTCTGACACTATACCCATTACGAGCGAAAAAATTTCAAGCAAAATCATGCAACTTTCTATAGCACCGTTATTTGCTGAAGCTATTAGACGAGTTCACGAGGAATTATCAATCAGTAACATGTTTGATTAAATAATATTATAATATTATGCAGGTCTTGATTAAATAGGCCTGTTTTTATTATATTATTATCAGGAGGGCGATTTTAACGTGCAAGCTGTGATTTTAGCTGCGGGAATGGGCAAGAGGCTTAAAGAATTAACCCGCAATAATACAAAATGTATGGTAAAAGTCAACGGCGTTACTCTAATTGAACGAATGCTAAGACAGCTGGACAAGCATAATTTATCGCGTGTTATTATAGTTATCGGCTATGAAAGTGAGAAGCTAATTAAATATATTGCAACTCTCAACACAAAAACGCCGATTGTGTATATTAATAATTCCATCTATGACAAGACTAATAATATTTACTCGCTGGCACTCGCAAGTGAGCATTTATGCAATGAAGATACTTTGTTGCTTGAGTCTGATTTAATATTTGATGATTCCGTTATTGATTGCATTCTTGACGACCCTCGCGAAAATTTAGCACTTGTCGATAAATATGAGTCATGGATGGACGGGACATGCGTAAAATTACATAGGGGGGGGGGGGGCATAGAGTCATTCGTTCCCGGCAAAAAATTTAAATTTGACGAGATTCACGAATATTATAAAACTGTGAATATTTACAAGTTCAGCGAACATTTTTCACGAACTCACTATGTGCCTTTTCTTAAAGCCTATCAGGAAGCACTCGGACGCAATGAGTACTATGAGCAGGTTCTAAGAATTATAACTATGCTCGATTATCCCGAAATTGAAGCGAAAAAATTACACGGTCAAAAATGGTACGAGATAGACGACATTCAAGACTTAGAAATCGCCGAGTCTATTTTTATGCCAAATGATGACGAGAAAATTAAACGCTTTGAAGCAAGATACGGCGGTTATTGGCGTTATCCGGGACTGATTGATTACTGCTATTTAGTTAATCCGTTCTTCCCGCCTAAGAGATTGCTTGACGAAATACGCGCAAATTTTGATGTCTTATTAACAAATTATCCCAGCGGTATGCAAGTGAATTCTTTATTAGCCGCAAAAAATTTTAACGTGAATATAAATAATATTTGCCCCGGTAATGGAGCTGCCGAGCTGATAAAAAGCCTCATGGAAAATATTATAACTGGTAATGCCGGCTTTATTCGTCCCACTTTTGAAGAGTACCCGAATAGATATAATAATGAGAACTCTATAATTTTCACGCCTCCGAGCCGTGATTATAAATATGACGCTGATGATATTATAAAATTTTTCGCTGATAAAGAAATTAGCGCGCTCGTCTTAATAAATCCCGATAACCCAAGCGGAAATTATATAAATAAATCAGATATTAATAAATTAATTGCGTTCACTCACGAGAAAAAATGCAAGTTAATACTTGATGAGTCATTCGCTGATTTCGCAGATGAGAGTGATAATTCATTCATAAATCAGGAAATATTAAGCGCAAATAAGCATTTATTTATCGTCAAAAGCATATCAAAATCCTACGGAGTGCCGGGGCTTAGACTGGGCATTCTTGCGTCAGGTGATTGCGAGATAATTTCACACCTCAAGAAAGATATTGCAATCTGGAATATAAATTCTTTCGCGGAGTTCTTTATGCAGATTTTAGGCAAGTACGATAAAGACTATCACGAGGCATTAAATAAATTCAGGCTTGAACGTGAGAGATTTACGCGTGAACTTGAGAGAATAAATAATTTAACAGTATTTCACTCACAAGCAAATTTCTTAATGGCTGAAGTTAAAGGCATTTCTTCGGACGAACTCGCTAAAAAACTGCTGGTCAGGCACAATATATTAATCAAAAATTTAGCTCGCAAAACAGGGCAGAATTATATACGTCTGGCAATAAGAAATCAAAGCGATAATAATATTTTAATCGAGGCCCTGAAGCAAGAATTAAATTAATTTATTTATCAAGTCAGAGCCTTTGATTTAAGCTAATAAAATTTTCTCGCGTAACAATACCAGTAAATACCCCCGACAAAAAACGCTCCGCCCGTGATATTTCCTAGTGTTACGGGCAATAAATTATTAAACATTTCCGGCCAAGTTACAGCACTATTCGCAAATATAGCAGCTGGTATATAATACATGTTCGCTATACTGTGTTCAAAGCCTGAAATCACAAATAAGCACACAGGAAAGAATACCGCTAAAATCTTACCCGTAAAATCATCAGCCCCGGCCGACATCCATACAGCTAAACACACAAGCCAGTTGCATAATATGCCGCGTATAAATGCCTGCATAAATGATAGATTAATTTTTACAAGTGCTATATTTATCGTGAAGATTTCTAGTTTTTCACTAAGTAAGCCCGATTTTGCTATTAAATACGCTATTAATAAGCCCCCTATGAAATTCCCGATATAAACTATTAGCCATGATTTTATTAATTGCGTGAAAGTTATTCGCCGTTCACTCAATGACATAATCATTAAACAATTACCCGTGAATAATTCTGCGCCTGCTAATACTACCATTATTAAGCCAGCCGGAAATATTAAGCCTGCTAATAATTTAGCCAGCCCGGGATTATTTATTGCGTGTGATAGCATATTTGCTGCTTGAGCACCGAATGCGATATATACACCTGCTAGAATGCTTAAATTTATTTGCTGTGATATTCTTAAATTTGCCTTCTTTACTCCTGAATTTATCACGCTTTCTGCGATTTCTGAAGGCGTTAAAAATAGTCTTTGCATGATTTCTCACTCCTTTTACTATAATTATATATTATAGCCAAAATTTAGAGCTTGAGCCTTTCATGTTTATATCTATATTTATATTATTACGGCAAAGTTTATATATATTAGCAGCAAAATTTATATCATGTGCAGCAATCCCGATATTGTATGCTAAAATTCTTTCTTGATTGCTTTCACGTCCGGGGGATTTTCCGGTCAAAATATCTGACACTTCAGCGAAATACTTAAATCCCGCAAAATTCTTAAAGTGTTTCACATGGCCGTAATCGTCTGCAAAAATTTTATCAAATATTAAATCGCAATTAGTAAATCCCCTAGTATGAACAGGCAAAACAAGAACTCCGGGCGAAAAAATTTCATTATCAGCGCAAAAATCTTTATCGGCATATGTTACAGCAGATATTATAACGTCCGAATTCCGCATTAAATCATTATAATCTGAAACGCATTCAAATTTTAAATTTTTATAGCCGGCAAAACGTGTTATAAATAAATCTTCCTGCGATTTATAGCGCAATAATTTTATTTGCAAGTCCCGTTTATATAATTCAGCAAGCACTAACAAGACAGCCCGTGCAGTGTTGCCAAGTCCCATAATAGCTATATTGCTGAAATTTTCTCTAGCAAGTAACTTTATCGAATGTGCTGCTACTGCTCCCGTTCTCATTGCCGTTATCCAGTCAGCATTCAATAAAGCTAATTCTTCGCCACTATCTGCGTTAAATAATATTAATATGCTCTCAAGTGCAGGCTCTCTATTTGGATAACGAGTTACTATTTTTACGCCTCCCACTGAATAATCAAGCGGTGAATATTCACCAGGAATTATACACGGCATTACGTTGCAAAATCTGCCGTCTAGTAAACTTGAAAATTTCATGCTGATTTTTGGCGGAAGTATTATATTTGCTTTATTAATTAATAGCTCGTTCACCCAGTTATAACAAGTAACAGGACTTATTCCCATGGAGGCTATATCTTCAAATTTAATTATTTTCATGCTGCCAGACTCCAATTATAATTATTTATATTAGAGTAAAATATTTGTATTGTCTTGTCTTGTCTTGTATTGTCTTGTCTTGTATTGTCAATTTTA